>JANOLM010000324.1:0-9766 GCA_031419815.1 Bacteroidia bacterium | reverse complement strand
AATCCGTTGATTTAAGCTGCTGGATAAAAATTAAGAGCCGTAGGCTCGAACCATGTCAAGACTCACTTATAAAATGAATCGTGCCGATGGCACTCCAATAGAATATCATTTTTGGCAACGGATTAAAATCCGTTGCTATAGAATAAAAGCGAGCTTATGGCTCTACAAAGCTTAAGTTAACGACTATGGCGTCACCGCAGACCGAAAGTATGAGTTAATAAGAATGGTCTGTAAGGACACAGGCCATGGAGACGATATGGAACGGCTATTTTGAATCTTGGATTTCAATTCGTTAACATTTGATCAAACTCATGCTCGCTAATGATCTTCACCCCCAACTTCTCCGCCTTTTCCAATTTTGATGGTCCCATGTTTTCGCCAGCAACCAAATAGTCTAGCTTTCCTGAAACCCCTGAGAGCACCCTGCCACCATTCGCTATGATGATGTCTTTTAAGTGATCCCGTTCATATTTTTGAAATGTTCCTGAAATCACAAATGACTTATTTTCCAGAATTGAGCTGACTTTTTCTGGTTCTTTTTCGTCAGACGCCAGTTGAAGCCCTGCTTTTTTTAATCGATCGATTTCTCTTATGTTTTCAGGTCTCGAAAAGAAAGCAACCACACTTTGCGCAATTTTCTCACCTACTTCTGGTGCACCAAGCAGTTCATCATAAGTAGCTTTAGCGATTGTGTCGATACTTTTGAAATAGCGCGCAAGTTTCTCGGCTACAGTTTTTCCAACATACCGTATGCCAATGGCGAAGAGAACTGACGCGAAAGGTGTGACCTTGGAAGCCTCAATTCCACTCAATATATTTTTAACCGAAAGTTCTTTGAAGCCTTCTAACTTTAGGAGGTCTTCCTTTTTCAGATCATACAAATCAGCAGGACTTTTTATTAATCCCAAATTATATAGTTGCTCGATTGTTTTCTCGCCCATTGAATCAATATCCATTGACTTTCTCCCAATGAAGTGCTCAATCCTTCCTTTAATTTGTGGTGGACATCCTTTTTCATTTGGACAATAATGATTTGCCTCTCCTTCAACCCGAATTAATTCGGTCTTGCACTCTGGACAGTTTGTTATATACTCAATCAGTTTCGCTTTCTCTTTTCTTTTTGAGAGATCAACGCCAGTTACTTTTGGAATGATCTCTCCACCTTTTTCAACGAAGACGTAATCACCCATTTTTAAATCGAGGCGCGCAATTTCATTTGCATTATGAAGTGAGGCGCGTTTGACGGTCGTTCCTGCTAAAAGCACAGGTTCAAGTTCTGCAACAGGAGTAATCGCACCTGTCCGCCCAACCTGATAAGTTATCCCGTTTAGTCTGGTGCTAAGACTTTCAGATTTATATTTATAAGCAATCGCCCACCGCGGGCTTTTGGCAGTGTAGCCGAGTCTTTCCTGTTGGTCTAGATCATTTACTTTTATAACCACACCGTCAGTTTCGAGTGGCAACTCCGTTCTGCCTTTTTCCCACTGATGGATGTACTTTAATACTTCGGTTATGCTTTTGCATTTCCGGTAGGTAGGTGAGACTTGAAAACCCCAGGATTCTAATTTTGAAATTGCTTCGGAATGAGTTTTGACCTCGATATCATCCCCCAATAAATAGTAGAGGTAACAGTCCAGTTTCCGTTTCGCCACCTCAGAAGAGTTCTGCATTTTTAAAGTGCCAGATCCAGTGTTGCGCGCATTCGCATACGTTTCTTCACCAATGTCTTCGCGATCTTTGTTAAGTTGCCTAAATACATTTTTGGGAAGGAAAATTTCACCGCGCACTTCAAATTCTTTGGGTGCATTTTTTGATTTGATCCGTAAGGGTAAGCTTTTAATTGTTTTAACATTCGCAGTAACATCATCACCTCTCACGCCATCTCCCCGGGTTGCCCCATATGCCAGCAACCCATTTTCGTAGGTAAGGCTTATTGAAGTGCCATCAAACTTTAGTTCGCAAAAATATTCGTAAGCTTCTCCATCAAGGCCTTTTGCCACGCGACCGTCAAAATCTTCAAGCTCTTGTTGCGAATACGTATTACCCAGCGAAAGCATGGGATACTTGTGAACAACAGAAGGAAACTCTTTGTTGATAGTGCCACCCACGCGCTGTGCGGGTGAGTCAGGAAGTTTCAATTCAGGAAACTGTTCTTCCAACTTGATGAGTTGCTCGAGAAGTTGATCAAATTCAAGGTCTGAAATTTCGGATGTACTTTTTTGATAGTAGAGATCACTATGGTAATTGATTTTTTCCGAGAGTGCTTGTATAGCTTTCCTGGCTTCGGCTGCGTTCATTACTTTTAATTTAGGAAAGTAAAGATAGTTTGATTTGAGATTTATGAATTAAGATTTTAGATTTTTTGAATACGGCTAACATCTAAAATTGTAAATCTAAATTCTAGAACACTTCTTGTCTTACGAATTTACAAGATTCAGAGTATGGCAAGCTGCAACACCTGCCGTTTCGGTGCGAAGCCTGTTAGCCCCTAAACTCACTTTTAAGAATCCTGCTTGCTCTGCTGAAACTAATTCCTCTTTACTAAAATCCCCTTCAGGGCCAATCAATACCAAATAATCCTGACTGCTTATTGCCAATGATTTTAAATGATGAGGATTTGATTGATCTACGTAAGCAATGAATTTTTCAGAGCAAACCGTAGTTAAGAGTTCTTTGAAAGGTCTCATCGCAGTTAGTTCAGGCAACCAACATTGTCCGGATTGCTTCATGGCGCTAATAGCAATCTTTTCGACTCGTTCCATATTAATGGACTTACGTTCGGAGGTTTTGCACAGCATGAAACTGATTTTATCAATACCCAGCTCTACCGCTTTCTCCACAAACCATTCCATCCGGTCTGCATTTTTAGTAGGAGCGATGGCGATGTGGATGGAATAACTTCTCTTTAGAATATTCTTGCGTTCTGCTATTTCAAAGAGACACTTATGCGGATCTGCTTTTGTAATTCTTATTTTAAAAAAACTTCCTTTTCCATTGGTAAGATCCAGCTCGTCTCCATTTTCAGAACGGAGAACTCTAACGACATGTCTGGATTCATCTTCTGAAAGGTAGAGCGAACCTAGGTCAATATCAGGCTGGTAGAATAGCAAGTGACAGAAATCGTTAATAGGTAATTGTTAATAGTGATCTCTATTAACTTTTTTCGGCATTACGCGTATTGCTGATGCAAAGTTTCAACTAGTTTGATGTACTCCTGTGAAGCCTGATCTTTTGAGATTCCTTTCTTTTCTGCCCATGCATCGAACTTTGCTATTGCTTTGAAATCAAAACCTGCGGGGCGATCGCCACTTACATCACCTTCCGTAGCTTGTTTGAACAATGCATAAAGTGTAAGCAACTCTTCATTGGATGGACGTTTAGTAAGTTCTTTTGACTTTGCAACAGCGGCATTAAAATCGTCTTGTAAGCTCATAAAAAAAGGCTGGTTTAGATTCCAGCCTTAAATATAGAAAGTTTTGAAGTTAGCGACTACGCTCTCTTTTTCAATTCTACATACGGGCGTTGTGTTTGCCCCACATATAATTGCCGGGGCCGACCGATTGGTTCTTTGTTTTCACGCATTTCTTTCCATTGTGCAATCCATCCTGGCAATCGACCAATGGCAAACATAACGGTGAACATATCCACAGGAATACCCAGCGCCCTGTAGATAATGCCTGAATAGAAATCCACATTTGGATAAAGCTTCCGCTCAATAAAATAAGGATCGCGTAATGCTACTTCTTCCAATTTTAATGCAATTTCAAGAACAGGGTCATTGACACCTAGTTTTGTCAAAATATCATCTGCTGCTTTTTTTATAATCTTAGCGCGTGGGTCAAAATTTTTGTAAACTCGATGACCAAAGCCCATTAGGCGGAAGCCGCTGTTTTTATCCTTGGCTTTGTTGATCCATTTTTCAGTATCGCCTCCATCTTTTTTAATTTGTTCCAGCATCAATATTACCTCCTGATTTGCCCCTCCATGAAGTGGTCCCCACAGCGCGTTGATGCCTGCAGAAATAGAAGAGTAAATACTAGCTTTTGATGAACCCACAATTCTCACTGTAGAGGTTGAACAGTTCTGCTCATGATCTGCGTGCAAGATTAATAGTTTATCCAAAGCATCAGCGATCACTGGATCAACTTCATATTGTTCTGCTGGATGAGCAAAGAGCATTTTAAGAAAACGAGAAGAGTACTCAAGTGTGTTGTCAGGGTAATTAGCCGGATGACCCACTGCATTTTTGTAAGCCCAGGCTGCAAAGGTTGGCATTTTGGCGAGCGAACGTACAATGCTTAAATAAACTCCTTCGGCAGAACGATTCGGATCGAGGGATTCTGGATAAAAAGCAGTTTGGGAACAGAACAGAGATGCCAGCACACCCATAGGATGGGCTGTAGAAGGAAATCCATCCAATATTTTCTTTACATCTTCATGAACTAAAGTATGGGTCTTAATGTCATTCGAAAATTTATCCAATTGTTCTTTGGTTGGAAGTTCCCCAAAGATGAGCAGATAAGAGACCTCAAGAAAAGTTGACTTTGCAGCAAGTTCTTCAATTGAATAACCGCGGTAACGTAAAATCCCTTTGTCGCCATCTAAAAAAGTAATAGCGCTTTTTGTGGCACCGGTATTTTTATAACCAAAGTCAAGGGTTGTAACTCCGGCTTCCTCCAGCAAATTGGCGATATCAATTGCTTTTTCTCCTTCTGTTCCTTCTACGATCGGGAGTTTGTATGACTTTCCGTCAATGATCAATTCTGCAGTCTTAGACATAATTTTAAGAAATACTTTGCCTCTAAAATAAGTGTAACAGTTGGTAGATAAAAATGGTTGTTAAAGAATTATTCGAATGACAAATGCCAAAAAAAGTAGGCGGTCTGCAGAATGCAGTTGGCACGGAATTACTGCCTACTGGTGACTGCTTACTGCCTACTTTTCTAATTATTACCAAGAATCATGGGCAGACCATCCTTTCCTGATCCGATGATCACGACTTTGCTATTAGGGGATTTGGCCAATTCTAAAGTTGCTTCTATGCCTCTCATTTTCAATAATTTATCGCTCAAACTATTGTTGATGATATTGTTTGCACGACTTTCACCTTCGGCAGCAATTCGCTTACGTTCTGCTTCGCTTTTTTCTTTGTCCAGGCGATATTGGTAGGCAAGGGATTCCTGCTGCTGCTGCAATTTGTTTTCAATGGCAGCCTTAATTTGTTCGGGTAAGTTGATCGATCGAATTAAAACAGCGGTGGCCGTTACGTTGCTCTCATGAAGAATTTTTTCTGTTTCAGTGGTAATTCCGTTCTCTACTTCGGCTCGTTTGGTGGAGTAAATTTCCTCAGCAGTGTAGCGGCCCATTACCTGACGCACGGTGGATCTCACCTCTGGGATAATTAAAACATTAACATAGTTTTTAGTAAACTTTTCATGGATGTAACCAATTTTTCCAGGGATAGGAAAAAAGCGGACTGTTATATCTACGTGAATAGACAAACCGTTTTTATCCAGTACATCCATATTTTCATCGGATGAAACTTCATTGACGGTATAGACATAGACATCGTTCCAAGGCGCCTTCATGTGGAATCCCGGCTCTATTACCTGATCTTTGTCTAATCCTTTCCCGAAAGGATAAAAAACAATTGCACGTTCAGTAGCTGAAATAGTATAAAATAAGCTTGAAGACAGTGCCATAAGCACAATAAAGGCAATGATGCCCACGATAATAATTGGTAGTCTGCGGTTATTCATAGTTGGGTTATTTTTATTGGCGTCAAGTTAGTTCAATTTTCCTTCTTCCGCGCGGGGCAAGCCCAGCAGTTTTCCGATAATCAACATTCCGTACAGGCTGCCCCAGACTGCTTCAATTACGCTGATATTCCTGATAAGCCTGGTTGGTTCAAGGTGAGAATCGATTCCCCCCAGAATACAAAAGCTATAGGTAAGGCACTCAGAGTAATTTGGCAAGCCTAATTCTGTGTTTACTCCCATTGAGCCAGGGATGGCAATCGTGATCAGGTCATACAAACTTGCAAATGTAAAACCGAACATGAGAAAAACACAAGCGGCACCCCAAAGTTTATCGGGTGTAAAATATCCGCCCGAAAAAATATCGCGAATAGCAAAACTGATAACGGTAACTTCAATTGGAAACAGAATGCTATGAAGGATCAGGAGGTAGATTTGCCGGTTAGGAACTTTCAAAAATTGATAATAGGGAAACTCTACTAATATCCCTGTGAATACAATACCGCACAAGACAAGCAGAATGATGAGGATGAGTGTGCGATTGAGTGTAAAGTTTCGTAGAAGATCCCACATCAGGAATATATTCAATGCCCCCAGCAGAGAGAAGATTGAAATAATGAATTTGGATAAATCACTATGAGGATCATCCAGGAGGGGCTGGGACAATGTTAATGTTAAAACTATAATGATGACCTGAACCATAACCACATTTCTGAAATCCTTTTGCTTTTCGCGTGCCAGGTCAATCTTTGATCTTAAATTTATTAATTTAAACATTGATTTTGTTGTGGTTGGGGAGGTGGGAAAGTTAGACTTTTTTGGCTTTTTTTCCGAGAATGGATGTTGGAAACTATTTTGAATTAATGTAAGCTTGATTAAATATTTATGTGGTGTTGATAAGCAAACGCATAGCTTCGGTATTATTCTTTTTGCTTCTGGTTGGCCAATTGCGTGGTCAGCATGATGTAAAAGACAGTCTGGAGGTGTTGTTAAAGACCCAATTGGATGCCCGCACCAGAGTTGATGTTCTCAATCAACTATCCTATCAGTATTACGATTTCAACGATAGTATTGCTTTCTCACATGCCAGAAGCGCATTAGCATTGGCTCTCAAGCAGAATTACAAGAAAGGGATAAAATACGCCTATACCATGGTAGGCTTAGGGTACTCCAGCCAATCAAAGTATAAAGAAGCTATTATAAATTATCGGATATCAGACAATATAAAAGTCAGTGATGCCCAAGATAATTCAGTTTATAATATAATGCTGTTAGGCAGCTTGTATCGGGATGTAGCCAAGTTTGACTCAGCCTTGTTAATGTACAATCAGGCGAAAGTAATAAGTATAAAAAGTGATAAAAGTTATCTTCCGAATATTTATAAAAATATAGCGTCTGTGAACGTCATACTGTGGAAAAACCCTGTGGCCATAAAATACCTGGATAGTGCCACCTCTCTCCCAAATTATAAACCGAAACCGAATGACTATGTTGTAATGGACATCATGAGCCTATATGGTCAAGCCTATCAAAATTTATTAGAGTTTGATAAATCTAAAGACTACTTCGATAAGATGTGTAAATCTGCTTTTGAACTGGAAGATTATTATCACCAGATAACCTGTAAACTCAATCAGGCACACTTGTCTTATAACCACGCGGATTTTACAGGTGCATTGAGAATTTGTTTTGAAGGATTGCAGTTGAGTAAAAAGTATACTTTTCCTCCACAATATGTAAAACTATTGATACAGATTGGTGAAGTTTATGTAGGGTTATCGCAATTTGATATTGCTTCCCAATACTTTTATCAAGCTTTACGCCTTTCCGAACTAAATGGATTGGATTTTCAAACCGGAGAAATATATAGTGAACTTGCCTGGATCAACAAGGATCAAAAAAATTATCGTGCTGCATTGGAGTATGCAGATAAGTCCCAGGCAATCAGGGAAAAAATAGGTGACCGCAAGGGTGTTGCCAATAGCCGTAATGTAAGGGGACTGGTTTATCTACTGTTGAAGGATTATAATAAATCCATTCTTGAGCATGAGGCGGCCTTGAAAATAAGAGAGGACATTGGCCACACGGAAGGAATAGCGGCATCTATTTATAATATGTCGCTGGTTTATGAAGAATTAAATCAAATTGAGAAGTCCATTGACCTACAAAAGAGAGCGATTGCCATTGAGGAAAATATTGATAATAAGCTTAGTGTAGCCATTTCCTATAATGGTCTATCGGTGTTATTAATTAAGACGGGAAATTTAAAAGAAGCGATGTCATATTTGGAAAAAGCAAACCTGCTAGGACAGGAGACTAAGTCGGTGTTGTTATTAAGAAATAACGCGCTCAACTATGTCAGTTACTATGAGGCAACTAAAGATTATAAGAAGGGACTGCACTATCAAAAGTTATATCAGTCCCTCAACGATAGTATATATTCAGAAGCAAGTGCAATAAAATTAGCTGAAGTGGAAGCATTATATAACGTTGAAAAAAATGAACAGGAGATTGAATTGTTGAGTCAAAGGCAACTCATTCAGGAAGATCAAATTAAACTCCAACAGTCTCAACTTACACAGAAGAATATTATTATAATATCCGCTGTCTTAGGATTATTATTGATTTCGGTAGCCGGTTTGATCGGATATCAATACTACCGTGAGAAGAGCCTTTCTAATTTGAAGTTGATTAAGTTGAATACAGAGATGATAGAGCAAAGGGAGGAGATACAAGCCCAATCCGAAGAGCTAATTGAAGCTAACCAAACAATTGCTCAAATAAATAAAGGCCTTGAGGAAAAAGTGGAGTATCGCACCTCCGAGTTGAAACAAGCCTACAAAGAATTAGATACTTTTTTTTACAGATCTTCTCATGATTTCAGAAGGCCACTTACCACATTTATGGGATTGGCAGAAGTAGCCAAGATTACGGTAAAGGATAATAATGCCATTGAGCTCTTTGAAAAAGTAAGAGAGACTGCGCATAACCTGGATAAAATGCTTATGAAGCTTCAGTCGATAAGTGATATGGGTTCGCAGCAGCTAATATATAAGGAAGTTTTTTTGGAGGAGATTTTGAATGAAGTCCTGGATAATTTTAGGAGCGATCTAACCAAACACAACATACATGGGTTTGTAGAAGTAGACTTGAAAGAACCTTTTATATCTTATCCTGCTTTGATCAGCGTAATTATTCAGAACCTGGTTGAGAATGCTATTCACTTTTGTAGAGTAAAGGATTCTTTCGTCAGAATTAACGTTTCAAGACAGGATGATCGCATGAAATTGATAGTTAAGGACAATGGACAGGGAATAGATGAAGAATATCACAATCGTATTTTTGAAATGTACTTTAGGGCAAACCAAAACTCAAAAGGCAATGGACTTGGGTTGTACATTGTAAAAAAAGCAGTTGAAAAATTAGCAGGTTCAATTTCGTTTAGTAGTAAACCTGGCGAGGGTTCCACATTTATTGTGATGTTGCCATTTGAACAAAAGTCAGTTGATTTTAATTAAGGTATAAATTGGGATCACGATTACCGTAATGACAATAACTTTTTTAGTATCACTTGTCGGATAAAAAGTCCACCGTGTTTTCATATTCCGTGTTCCAAAGCTCAACTGCAGTGATTAGTATAAACAAAATCGATCCCGACTTTCCGAAAGATTTCGGTGTCAGGATCGATGTTGCTTCTGAATTTGAGGCTAAAATTACATAGGTGAGCCCATTCCGCCTCCTGATCCTGAGTTAGAATCCGGCATTGGTGTTGGCGTTGGAACTACAACTGGAGTAGGTGCCGGGATTGGAGCAGGTACTACGGCAACTGGTTTTTTAGCGGGTGCTTTTTTTGCTACTTTCTTCACCGGCTTAGGTGCAGGTTTAGTCGTAGCTTTTTTTACTACTTTCTTCGAGGCCTTCTTTGCTGGTTTAGCTTTGGCCTTTTTAACTACTTTCTTTTTCGCAGCTTTTTTAGCTGGTCTTGCTTTTCCTTTTTTAGCAGCTTTTTT
>JANOLM010000323.1:0-4514 GCA_031419815.1 Bacteroidia bacterium | reverse complement strand
AAGGAAATTATTGGTGCACTAAAAAATCCAGTCACCCAAAGCACGCAGACATTTAATTCCGATAGCTATCGGAATGAACAATCTTCAACAACAAACCAAACAAAGAATAGAAAACTACTGATTGTTGCTTTCTCAATTTTTTTACTGTTAGCTATAACTAGTTATTTCTTCTTTACAAAACCAGCAACATCATCTATCGAAGAAGTCACGCTCGACAAATCCATTGCTGTAATGCCCTTTGTAAACATGAGCAGCGATAAGGAACAGGAATATTTTAGTGATGGGCTCACGGAAGATATCATTACACAATTAGCAAAAATTAAATCGTTTAAGGTGATCTCCCGTACATCGGTTATGCAGTACAAGAAAAACCCAAAATCATTGAAAGAGATTGGAAAAGAACTTGGTGTTGAAGTCATTCTTGAAGGAAGTGTTCAACGGTCAGGCGATCAGGTTCGGATCACGGCTCAGCTGATCAACGCAGAGACCGATGAACATTTGTGGGCCGAATCGTACGACCGGCCGATGAAGGATATCTTCACCATCCAGCGTGAGGTAGCTACAGCAATCGCCACTGTGTTAAGAACAACACTTTCTGAAAATGAATCCATTGAGTTAAGCCAGGCTATTACGACAAACCCTCAAGCATACAACCAGTATCTCAAGGGAAAATTTGAACAGGAGAAATCAACAAGATTATCCCTTATTAATTCAATACATTACTTTAACCTGGCGATTCAATTGGATTCGGGCTTTACAAAGGCGTATACCTTCCTTGCCAATTCCTATCTCCTTCAATTAGGTCGTGGTACGGAAGATCCTGTTAAAGTATTGCCTTTGGCCAGGAAGTATTTAGATAAGGCTATTCAAATGGATCCAAATTCAGCGGATGTTTATACTTCATTAGGTGGCTGGTATCGAAGCACATTCAATTTCAAAGAATCCGAAAAGATGCTCAGGAAGGCGATTCAGTTAAATCCCAAAGATGACAGTGGTTATGGATGGCTGGCCAATATGCTAGAGATGACAGGCCGTCCCAAAGAGGCGTTGAGCATGTACAAAAGGGCTTCCGAAATTTCTGGGGTTGATTGGGGACTTTATGATAGATTAAATATGATGATTGACCCTGAAGAGTCTATCCGCTCGACAAAGCATAGGATTGAAGCGATTTCGTATGATCCAGTAGAGCAAAAGAATATTTACAGACAATTGGCAAGATACTACGGGTACCTTGGAAGACGTGATGAGGCAATTTCAGCGGCTGAGCATGCAGGAGATCTCGCCTTAGTAATGTATTACAAAGAAGGCAAAAATGACCTGCTGATTAAAGAAATAAAACAGAGGCAAAAAGATGCTATTGACCGTGGTTTTTATTTTTCTCCAGTTAGTCTCGTACTTGATTATGCTCGAGCTGGTGCACACGATCAGGCATTGGCAAGTTTTGAGATCGCATTTGAGAAACGTGATCCCAGGCTCGTGCTGTTACTGTTGAGGGGTAACATCATTTTTTTTCCAGAAAGCATTTCTGGCTATAACGAAATGCGCATGAAAGTAAGAACACTGATTGACTATGATTGGCCGCCAGAATGAAAATTAACCAGTGTACAGAGTTAAGCTCATTCACTATATTTGATCCATGCCTTCCATTCTGCCGGACTTCGAATACGACATCTTCATCTCCTACCGCCATCCACCTACGCTGATTTATCAACCGGAACATTCGCAAAGGTGGAAGCTCTGGTGGACAGGCAACAATTAAGTAAATTAGCGGCATGGCAGTTTTATCTGGTTTTGAATATGATATCTTTATCTCCTACCGCCACAATGATAACCTTGATGGTTGGGTAACAGACTTTGTTCAGGCTTTAGAGAAAGAACTTCGCAGCACACTAAAAGACTCACTTACAATTTACTTTGATAAGAATCCCCACGATGGCCTTCTCGAAACGCACAACGTTGATAAAAGCCTCGAAGGAAAATTAAAGTGCCTCATCTTTATTCCCATCATTTCACAAACCTATTGCGATACAAAATCCTTTGCGTGGCAACATGAGTTTGTTGCTTTCAACAAAGCAGCAAAGGAAGAGCGGTTAGGGCGAGATATTAAGTTGAGCAATGGAAACGTGGCCAGCAGAATTCTTCCGGTAAAAATCCATGACCTTGATGCGGACGATAAAGCACTTCTTGAAAATGAAATTGGGAGTGTTTTAAGAGCGATTGAATTTACTTTTAAATCAGCTGGAGTGAACAGACCTTTGAGATCACATGAAGATCATCCTCAGGATAATGTAAACAAGACTTTTTATCGCGATCAGGTTAATAAAGTAGCGAATGCCGTTAAGGAAATCATTTCGGCAATTAAAAATCCCGAGCAAAAGACTTCGTCCGTAACCAATAATCAGCAACAGCCAGCCTCAAGAATATCAACAAGAAAAATAGCGTTCACATCGCTGGCAGCAGTCTTTTTGCTTTTGGCGGCATACTTTCTTTATCCAACGTTTAAGCCCTCCCCTAAAAGTGATTATAGGAATGAAGCAATAGCTGTTATGCCCTTTGTGAACCTGAGCAGCGATAAGGAACAGGAGTATTTCAGTGATGGATTGACAGAAGATATCATCACTCAACTGGCCAAAATCAAGTCCCTGAAAGTGATCTCACGCACTTCGGTTATGCAATACAAAGAAAAACCAAAGCCTTTAAAAGAGGTGGCGAAAGAATTAGGAGTGGGTGTTATTCTGGAGGGTAGCGTGCAGCGTTCGGGTGATCAGTTTCGGATAACGGCTCAGCTAATCCGTGCCGAAACGGATGAACATCTTTGGGCCGAATCATATGACAGGCCAATGAGTGATATTTTTTCTATTCAGCGTGAAGTGGCCACAGCTATCGCCAGCGTACTCAAAACAACGTTGACTGGCTCAGAACGTCAGCAGTTAGATAAACTCCCCACTAATAGTCTTCTTGCCTATGACTATTACCTGAAGGGAAAATATTTGATGGAGAAAAGACGGAAAGCAGAAATGGCTGAAGCTATAGAATTTCTTAAAAAATCTGTGAATGAAGATTCAACCTTTATCATTTCAATCATTGCGCTTGCCGATGCGTATATACTTTCGGCAGCACGCGGTTATGATGACCCGAAACGAATGTTTCCTCAAGGCGAAAAACTAATTTACAAAGCCCTGCGGCTTCAGCCCTCATCAGGACCGGCTATTGCTTCGCGTGGTCATCTGTTGGAATTTAACCTTAATTTTAAAGAGGCAGAAATTGAATTTCGAAAGTCCATTTCAATGGAACCCAACCAGAGTAACGTTTACAATTGGCTTGGAAATCTGAGGGAGTGTTATGGAGATTTTAAAGATGCCGTACTTGTCTATGATGCCGGTATTGTTTACAATCCGGAATGGGCAACAATAAAAGGTAACAAACTTCGATGTCTGGTTAGGCTTAAAAGAATGGATGAAGCTGTGAAACTCGCCCTTGAGATTCATGCTGATGATCCAATCACTGCGTACAGAAGGTTAGCTAATCTCTGCAATGATTTTGGGCTCACTGAAGAAGCTATACGTTTTGCGGAGAAGGCAAATGATCAGGAACTTTTGAAACGTTACCGTGATGGCGATAAATCCGAGTCAATTAAAGAGGCATTGGAAAATGCAAGACAGCAAGAGGAGCAAAGGAAAAAAGGTGAATATGTTTCACTGTGGAGTTTAGGGACAAGCTACTATAATGGAGGCCACATAGACAAAGCTATGGAATATTATAACCAGGCAATTGAGGCAAGGGATCCATACTATATCCCGGTCCTGACTTCGGTTGACCCGGAAAGGGAAGTGATTAGGAAGAAACTAAAGGCGTTGATTAAATTTTAATGTATGAGCAAGTCCCTCATTGTCTGAAGATAAAAATTTATGGCTTCCATTTTACCCACCTTCGAATACGACACCTGCCTGCCGGCAGGTCTTCATCTTCTATCGCCATAATGATAACCCATCAAAGTCTATATATACTATCTTTACATTATGACCGATAAACCAACCCCCATTTTTAACAAGCGCATTTTTTGGGATGTAGTATTCGAAAATATTGACTACGATGCCAAGGCCAACTTTGTGATCGAGCGCGTGTTTGAGCGTGGCGATGTAGACGACATACGCAACTGCCGCAGGTACTATGGCGATGACAAAGTGCGCGAGGCTTTGTTGAAAGCTAAATTCCTTCCAGCAACGAGAATGTATTTGGCGAGCGCTGTTGTTGATAGGCCGGTAACAGATTTTAAATGCTACGAATTATATCGAACATCATCTCTATGAAGGTGCAGGCCGTTTTGGGCAGAGGCAAGAAAAAAGATTTTTGGGATATTGCCGAACTGCTCAACCATTTCACCATTGCCGATTTTGTACAATTCCACAAAGAGAAATACACCACACAAAACCTGATGATCACCGTGCCACAGGCCATCGCTTATTTTGCCGATGCCGAAGAAAGCGAAGACCCGATAAGTTTGAAAAAGCAAA
>JANOLM010000322.1:0-7719 GCA_031419815.1 Bacteroidia bacterium | reverse complement strand
TCAGTTCATAGTAAAATTCACTTAGTCCGGGATCCGGAATTTCCTTCCAAAGCAACCGAAAGCGTTCACAACTTCGGGCCTCTATCAAAGCATTGATCAAAAGTTTTTCAACCACTTGATGCTCGCGGCTTCCACCTTGTATTACGATGGTGTTTAACTGCACAACGTATTCATCTTTTCGTTGTTTGCCCAATTTCATCCCTCTCTTTTTCAACTCTTGAAGCACGCGCTCAAAATGCGACCACTCTTCAGCAACAATTGCTGTAAGAACTTCCACAAGTTTTTCCTTCTCCGGGTATTGAACGATAATAGAAATACCGGAAGAGGCTGCCTTTTGTTCACAATAGGCGTGATCCACTAAAATATCTTCAATATTTTTCTGGGCGATATCAACCCATCTAGGATCAGTGGGCAACTCTAAACCTAAAACATGTTTATCCATTTAACGATTAACTGTTCACAATTAACTATTAACCTACCTTAATCAAATAATAATAATTCAAAACCAAAATCAAGTACGTTGCGTTGGCCAGGATAACCAGGAGTGGGTAAGTAGCCGGACTTGGTGAACAGTTGGACAATATTATGATACTTAACAAAAAACTTCCCGGTCTTAATTTTTCCATTTAAAAAAACATCCACCAATGGAAAGGAAGGCGTTATCACATCGTTCTGAACATAGAATTGCTGAATAGCAGGATCATAACCCAAAGCCCTGTAGGCTGAATGCCAATGAACATCAAACCCAATCTGTACCTGAATATTATTTTTAAATAACATATTTTCATACGCCAGTTGACTATTGACAAATAACTCAGGCACGCGCAAAGCATTGTCGTCATTTTTGATCAGTTTAGAATAAACGGCCTGAGGTCGGAAATGAAAGTTTCTAAAAAATCTAAAATCCATTCGAATCTCAGGGGAAAGTAAAATCTGTTTACCCTTAGATTGCTGAGGCAAAACCCTTTGATCGGTATTAGGAAATGAATCTTTTTTTAAATAATAAATGTAATTCTGATAAGCCGTGTAGGTAAACCCTGGTGAGATAAACAGAGGCCCAAGGTTTGCTTTTAAAAATGCAAAAGCATGGTCGGCTTGCACATTGCCGAACTTATTATCCCAATAATCAAAACTTCCTCGATAAGCATTCTGGACAAATCCTGGTTTCGATAACATTCGTTTGGCAGATGCATCAATCCATTTGGTGTTAACCTCACCTTCAATTCGATAGTTTCCATCCAATAAGTACTCAGCCCAACCACTAACAGAACTAAGCGAATCTAAAGCATATACGATTCTGGCACCCGCATAATGTTCATCCGTCTTGGGATTAAGGGCAATGGTATCCGTATTGAGATACTTATAGGAAAACTGATAAGACCTGATGCTATAATAAAAATTATAAAAGATATTCTTTGCATTTCCTTTTATGCCAAATTCATTTTGCAAATAGGCAAACTTGACACTGTCTTTTATCCGGATAGTATCCTTACCTAAATTCTTTTCATAGTGATCATAAAAATCAGACTTCTGAGCCAAGTCATCTCTGTAAAGATTATATTGTTTTCCCAAATCCCCTTTTTGATAAATCTGCAAACCCTTACCAACTTTAAATTGATGGAAGTAATGCAAATTATTTCGCTGCTCAACACTGGTTGCTAACGACAACTTAGGCCTAATGTCTTTCCGGAATAAAGAAGTATAGGCCGAATCCACTGTCCTCGTTACATTAACACCACCATTCTCCTTGACCTGATGCCGGATGCGCCTATAGTTAACCAGAAAAGAATATTTATCGTTTTCAGCTCGATATGCCATGTAACCATCTATGTAATGACTGGTCGTTTGCCGATCTCCCTTCCTGCGTTGCACTTGTTTGTCCACTAAAAGCGGTCGGTAGTTAAATCCAAAATTCCACCGTGGATTTATATTGCGGCTAAACTCAACACGGGTAGCTGCCCTGCCTAGCCCACCCCAAACAATATACATCCTGGCAAAGGGTGACTTTGTGTCAAAGTACTTTACCTCCTCGCTAGTGTAGTAGGGCTCATAGGCTGTGTATCCGGCTGAAACACCAATGTTAGAAGGGAGTAAAGGAAAGATCGAGTTTAGTGCTGTGCCTACATAACCTAAATCTTTATAAAAATTATTGGACCGCTGAACGTAGGTCCAACGGTGGTAGTTGGTAATAGAGGTGTCAATGGGTTGATAGTTGATTTTGTTTTGGAAAAGATCTTTCTCAGTTATCCATTTTGATGTTTTTGGACCGTAGATATTTTTTGTGGAATCATCAATTACTTTAGATCCAATACGACTTTTACTTTCCTTTTGTTGGGAAAAACCCTGAACCAGAGGCCAGGCAATTATTAAAACGGTCAGAAATCTTTTCAAAAACACCTGCAAAGATAGTTACCAAAGGTTAATAGTTATAAGTTAATAGTCTGAATAGTAATACGACTACGATTAACGAATTACCTGAGTCACCAATTTATCAAATTCCGAACCATCTTTTAAGAACACGGTTTCAATGGGCAGGTAAAACCAAGGCATGCCCATGATAATCTCTGCAAATTCCGGGTCAATCAACCTGACCATATCCTTTTCAGTCGTCAAAATTGAAACTGGCCTTCCAACACCCAAAACAAACTCTCTTATTTTTAAAAGTTCTTCCGTGTTATACCGATGATGGTCTTTGAAGGAAAAGTGTTTGATCAGATTAAACTTGTCATGTGCATAGGCTTCAAAAATTTTAGGATTTGCAATTCCGGAAACAAGAATTACATCAGAGGTCAACGAGCGAGAAGACTCTCCAAACAAAGTTGGTTGCCCATACCGGATGGCCGTAAAGAAAACTGGTTTTTTTCCTGCCACTTTATTTATTGTCAAGGTCATCTGATCCATATCTGAATCTGAAATTTTAGAAGGACATTTTGTTACCACAATTACATCGGCTCGCCTGGAACCGATCCTTGCCTCCCTTAATCTTCCAAACGGCATAACATAGTCCTTAAAAAAGGGATAAGCATGTTCTGTTAACAGGATATTCAGTTGTGGATTGACGGAACGATGTTGAAAAGAATCATCCATCAAAATCAGATTCGTGTTCGGAAACTCTTGTAGAATATTTGGTATCGCAAATGCCCTGTCCTCACATACGACCACGTGTACTTTATGTTTAAATGCTCTGAAGAATTGCAGCGGTTCGTCACCCAATGTGCGCGCAGTTTCATTGTCCTTCGCAAAACGCAACCCTCGTGTCACCCGTCCATAGCCACGGCTGAGGATTGAAATATTATTTGCAGGCATGAGAAGTCTGATCAAATATTCAATCATAGGTGTCTTGCCCGACCCTCCCACATTTAAGTTGCCAACTCCGATCACCGGAACCTCAAAACGAAAAGCCCGCTTATGACCTATGTTGTAAAGATGATTGCGAAATCGGGTGACAGCATCGTACAAAAGAGTAAACGGAAAAAGGATTGATCTTAAAAGTATCATAAGCTAGTAAGCGTAATTCTTTATGTAATTTTGGTTTAAAACTAAGGAATAGATGGAAATGACAAAGATAAAAGATGTTGCGGCCTATCTTGAATCATTGGCACCCAAATCATTTCAGGAAAATTATGACAATAGTGGTTTGCTTACCGGAGACCCTAACGCGGTCGTGGTTGGAATTTTGATAACATTAGACTGCACCGAAGCTATAATAGAAGAGGCCATTACCTCCACGTGTAATCTTATTGTAGCTCATCATCCCATTATCTTCAAAGGATTAAAAAAGCTTACTGGACAAAACTATGTTGAGCGCACGGTAATTAAGGCGATTAAAAACGACATCGCCATCTATGCCATTCACACTAACCTGGATAATGTGCACCTTGGAGTGAACAAAAAAATCAGTGAGATGATTGGTTTAAAAAACCTTAAAGTGCTTGCTCCAAAGAAAGATACACTTACTAAACTCGTTACCTTTATTCCTAAAGCAAATGCCGAAGCCGTCATTCAAGCGCTTCATCAAGCCGGGGCTGGAAATATTGGCCAATACAAAAATTGTAGTTTCAGAATATCCGGCACCGGAACGTTCACACCTACCGCAGGCTCCGCTCCACACATTGGCAAACCAAATGAATTGGTGGAAGTGGAAGAAATCAGGGTCGAGGTAATTTTCCCAACCCATCTTGAGACTAAAATTATGAGTGCCCTGCGAAAGGCCCATCCATATGAAGAGGTTGCGCACTACCTTACCCGATTGGAAAATGAAAATCAGGAAGTAGGTGCCGGTATGATAGGAGAACTTGAGGACCCCTTGGAACCATTAGTTTTTTTGGAGCGTTTGAAAATAAACATGAAAACAGATTGTGTCCGTCACACTTCACCACCCGAAAAAAAAATAAAGAAGATTGCGGTATGCGGTGGCGCTGGAAGCTTTCTCCTTCCCATGGCCATAGCGAGTGGAGCCGATGCTTACGTTTCGGCAGACTTTAAATACCATGAATTCTTTGATGCGGATGGGCAAATCATGATTGCAGACATTGGGCATTATGAAAGCGAACAGTTTACGAAAGAACTTCTTGTCGCGGTTATTAAGGAAAAATTCAATACTTTTGCGATCATTTTTTCAAAAACAAACACCAATCCAATCAGTTATCTATAAGTAATGGAAAATCAGACAGTTGCACAGAAACTTGAGGCTCTTGTAAAGTTACAATCTATCGATAGCAAGCTTGACCAGTTAAAGAAGCTTAGAGGCGACCTCCCCGATGAGGTTCAAGACCTGGAAGATGAAATGGAAGGCTATAAGACCCGATTAGGCCGCTTTGAGGAAGACCAAAAAGAACTTGAAGACGGCATCAAAAAAAATAAGGAAGGCATAAAGGAGGCTGAAAAGCTTGTTAAGAAATACAATGAGCAGCAGAAGAACGTTAAGAACAACCGCGAGTTCGATGCCATCACCAAAGAAGTTGAACTACAGGAATTAGAAGTTCAGATTTGCGATAAGAGAATAAAAGAGTCGAAAGACAAAATTGAAGCAAAGAAAATTGAGATTGTTGGTATTGAAAAGCTGATCAAGGATAGAATGGAAGACCTTGATAATAAAAAGAATGAACTGAGTGATATTTTGGGCGAGAGCCACGAAGATGAAAAGAAATTATATTCTGACCGCGAAAAGGCTGCTAAAAAAATTGAAGACAAACTCCTAAAATATTATGAGCGCTTGCGTGGAAGCCTTTCAAATGGTTTAGCAGTAGTGCGCGTAGTAAGAGGAGCTGCTGAAGGATGTAATATTATAATCCCTCCTCAAAAAATTGCCGAAATTCGCGAGAAAAAGAAAATCGTTATTGATGAGCACTCAGGAAGAATCCTGGCTGACGTAGACATGGAGTCTATGGAAGAAGAAGTAAAACCTAAGAAGGCGGCTCCAGTCAAAAGAAAGAAAGTTGGCTAACCGACTTACATCCATTTTACAAAAAGCAGGCATAACCGCCTGCTTTTTTTTACTTTCGTTTTCATCGTTTAGCATAGACAAAATCTGGGTATTCGATCCTGAGATTCAAAAAGCCTACCAGCTTATTTTAAATTTACAAACAGATCAAGCTTATTCCGAGTTAAGTAAAATCACCTCCAAGAAGAGTGAACTTCATAAGCTTTATGTCCTCAGCTTGTGCGAAACAGTTGATGTGCTCATCACGGAAGATGCCAAAAAGTTTGAAAAAGTAGAGGCCAATTTTAAAGAGCGCCTCCGATATATTCAAAGCCTTACGCCTAGCGCTGAGACCCTGTTTCTGGAGGCTGAGCTTAATCTTCAAAGGGGCTTCAATTTAATAAACCTCGATCAGGAACTAAGCGCAGTGTTTGCTATCAAGGCGGCATATAACGCTGCTCAGGAGTGTCTGAAAAAATATCCAGACTTCATTCCCATAAAAAAAACAAGCGGAGTTATACAGGTAATGGTTGGGTCTGTGCCGGATAAATTTCATTGGTTCATGAGTCTATTGGGCATGAAGGGGTCTGTTAAGTTGGGTCAGAAGCAACTGGAAGAGCTAAAAGTTTCTAAATCCTCACTGAGTCATGAAGCCACCATTTTATTCTATACCATAAAGGGACTTATCAATCAACAGTTTGAAGAAGCAACAAAAGGAATTGTAGAATGTCTGCAGAGCCAGCCTGATAACAGGCTTCTTCTGTTTTTGGGTGTTAACATGATGATGAAGAACTCTCAAAGCGAGGAAGCAATGGCATTAATTCATACGCTGGATAGACAGACCCAGGGCTTATCGGTTTATTATGTAGAATACCTTAGAGGCGAAATCCTTTTACAAAAAGGTGATTACTCACACGCCATTCAAGCGTATCAGAAATTTATTCATGGCTATAAAAGCCAGAGTTTCAAGAAAGACTCTTACTATAAAATATCTCTTTGCTATTTCCTTCAAAACAAGCGTGAATTAGCTCAAACAAATTTTGATATTGCAAAAAAAACAGGAAAGGAAGCGGCCGAGCCTGACAAAGCCGCAGCTGCACAACTGAAGGAGGATAAATTTCCTAATGCCAAAATTTTGAAAGCGCGGTTTTATACCGATGGTGGATATTACAAAGAAGCTAAAGAAGTTTTACACACCATCGTTCCACCCGATCTGACTTCATCCAAAGACCAAATTGAATTCTATTATAGAAAAGCAAGGTTGTCGCATAAGACAGGGGAGCTACCCGCTGCCAAACTATTTTACAATCAAACCATTGATATGACTGGAGAAAATGCTTGGTATTTCGCACCCAATTCTGCTTTACAATTGGGTTATATTGCCCAATCTCAACGAGACTACCCTACTGCAAAAAAGTATTTTGAAATGGCCCTTAACTACAAACGCCATGAATACAAAAATAGCATTGATGGCAAAGCTAAATCAGCTCTTGAGACTTTGAAGAACTAAGCTGCAGGCGTTTGAATCTCTCTACCAACAAGTTCTAGATGCCTGATATCATTGTGCTTTCTAAAATTTCAATGTATCAATCCCATACGCATGATCCCACAGTTCAGGCATTTGGGCTTTCCCGAAGGGCACGCTTCCATCAAACCATCCAATTGGCCGAAACCACGCGTTGAACAGTTGTACCTAGTTTAATGCGATTCAAACGGAAAACTTTCATTTCATTGAATTAAATTATTTAAGGAAATAGTATATTGAATCCGTATCGTGTTTCTTTCTAAGAATCACAGGGAATTTCAAACTAAAATTATAATCAGTATGAGTAAGGTACAGGTACTGGTAGGCACAAAGAAAGGCGCATTCATTCTCACCTCCGACACTAAGCGCGCCAAGTGGGATGTTAGCGAACCATTTTTTGGCGGCTGGGAAATCTATCATATGAAAGGCTCCCCCGTAGATCCCAATCGCATTTATGTGTCGCAAACCAGCGGTTGGTTTGGTCAAATTATTCAGCGATCCGATGATGGCGGCAAAACCTGGTTCCAACCCGGTTTCAAACCGGGCGATGCCACAACAACGCCAGACGGAATGCCCGTTGGCGAAAGCAATAAATTCGCATACGATACTTCCGATGCCGAAGGAAAGCCACTGACCACGCACCAGTTTTATGATGGCACTCAAAAGCCGTGGGAGTTCAAACGCGTCTGGCATTTAGAACCCTCGCTCACCGATCCCGATACCGTTTATGCGGGAGTCGAAGATGCAGCACTCTTTAAGACTACCGATGGCG
>JANOLM010000321.1:0-3092 GCA_031419815.1 Bacteroidia bacterium | reverse complement strand
CGAAACAACATGACGGGTAAATAGTAAATGCTGCCAGCACTACGCTTGTAATAATCGAAACCTGTTTCGAATTGAAACATGCCAGGGGCAACGGTAAAAGGAGACTCGGCTATGCCGGGCCTGTCAACGGTAAGTTCATTGAGTTCATCAGATTGTGAATAGACAATCTGAAACAAAAAAAGGTTTAGGGTAAGCAGTACAACTCCTGCTTTAGAAATCATTCTTAAAATTATTAAAAGAATTTGCTTTTATAAAACTTGACTACTAAAAAAGCCAGCCTACTCTGAGTCCAAAGGTTTCCAATCGGCCATCACCCGGACCAGTGAGATAGATATTTTTTGTTCCTTTCGTATACACGAAATGGAGTTGAAGGACACAGGCATCGCCTGCGTTGATATCCGCTCCCAAAGAGAGTTGATAAGCAAGATCATTCTTGATATAATCATTGGACACAACAGTGATGAGATGATATCCGTCTTCAGGGCTCATAAAAATAGTATTTACCCAGGATACACGCACAAAAACAAGACCTGCCGCTCCACTTAGCCGCACTCCCTTAAACATATCTTTGGGTGTTCTCAGCAATAAAGTAACGGGTACTTCAAACGTATTGAACCGCAACCGTTCACGGTAGGTGGAGTCTTTATCGTACGGCCTGTCCCAGGGGTGGGAAAAAGGAGCGCCATAATTATCCGGATTGAGAATTCCGGCACCACGTTGTTGTACTCCAAAACCAGCTCCGATTCCAATGAATGGTAAAGGATAGTACTCTGCCCTGACATTAAATCCTACACTAGGTTTTACGAAGTAAGTTTTGGGAAGATTACTCCCTTTAATAGTACTCCAATACTGATTCCAGCTTATGCCCCATCTAAATTTCCTATCAAATATATTTTTGGCATTGCCCTCTGCTAAGATTGTTTCCTTGGCTGACGTTTCCTGCTTCTCTTGTGCAAGACCTTCCATGGAGAGAAGGGTAAAAGAGAAGAACATCAAATAAACTATCCTTTTCATATTTCTATAGTATTAGCTCTTAATAAAGAATTTTACATTTCGTAGTCTTCAAAATCTTTTTCATTATCGTCTGTTGCAAGTCTTAGGCTACTGTTTTTGTACCATAAGTAATATATCGCAGGCAGCGTAATCAACGTTAAAATGGTAGCTGATATTAGTCCACAAATCACGACCACGGCTAAAGGCTTCTGAGTTTCAGAGCCAATACCAGAAGAGAGAGCCGCTGGCATTAAACCAAGTCCAGCCATAAGAGCTGTCATTACTACAGGTCTTACTCTGCTCATTGCACCTTGTATAATGGCCTGCGCTAAGGGTACGCCCATTTGAACATATTTATTAAATACGGCTACCAGGATTACTCCGTTTTGTACACACACACCAAACAAGGCGATGAACCCCACACCGGCAGAAATACTGAAATTGATGCCTGTAAAAAACAATCCCAGTATTCCACCAATGAGAGCGAAGGGCACATTTAGTAAAACGATAGTGGCATCTTTTACCGAATTGAACATGAAGAAGAGCCACATAAAAATCAACAAGATAGAAATGGGTACCACAATCTTTAACTGTTCGGTTGCGCGTACCTGATTTTCAAATTCACCGTTCCAACTCATGGAATAACCTTTGCCAAGTTTGATTTGCTCACCCACTTTGTTTTGGGCTTCGGCTATGGTGCTACCTAAATCTCGGCCACGCACAGAAAACTTGATAGGTATAAAGCGCAGGTTGCCTTCGCGGTATACAAAGGCAGGGCCATTTTGTGATTTTATATTGGCAATTTCCCGCAAGGGTATTTTTGTTCCATTGGTGCAGGGCACTAAAAGTTTTCCAATTTCTTTTTCACCTCTTCGGAACTCAGAAGAATACCGCACGCGAATGTCAAATCTTCTTTCGCCTTCATAAAATGTTGAAACTTTTTTTCCCCCAATGGCCATCTCTACAATATTGTTGGCTTCCGCCACCGTAGCACCATAGCGTGCCATTTTCATCCGGTCAAGTTCCACACGCAATTCAGGCTGTCCTAAACTTTTGAAAATGCCAAGGTCTTGTACACCTTTTACGGTTTCCATTACCGCGCGAACGCTATCGGCTATCCTTTCAAGTTTGACTAAGTCATCGCCAAAAATTTTAATGGCCATCTCACCCTTCACGCCCGATACCGCCTCTTGTACGTTATCAGAGATAGGTTGTGAGAAGCCAAATACCACTCCCGGAAACTTGTCATTGAGTTCACTCTGCATATTGTGGATGAGCCCTTCTTTAGTCACTCCACGTTTCCAATCACCTTTTTGGAAGAGATCCACAAAGAATTCTACGTTAAAAAATCCTGTCGGGTCGGTGCCGTCATTAGGCCTTCCATTTTGCGAAATCACACCTCTTACTTCCGGATACTTTACAAAAATCTTCCGCATATTTTCTGACATTTCATTGGCCTGCGAGAAGGCCACACTCTGCGGCATGCTGGCTCTTACATAAATAGAACCTTCATTTAACTGAGGCAAAAATTCTGTACCTAAAGTTCCGCCAACGAGCAAACTCACTACTAGAATAGCAACAGCAATCAGAATGCTTTTCTTAGGTTTTTTCAATGACCATTCCAGCGTAGGTTTATAAATATTCTCAACTCCTCTTACTAATCGATTTTCTCTTTCTTTTACATCTTTGTTTAGCAGCATTTTACACAACAGCGGAACCAGCGTAAGGGTAAAAATCAAAGCCCCTAAAAGCGCAAAACCGATGGTATAGGCGAGAGGAGAGAACATCTTTCCCTCCACTTTTTGAAAAGCAAAGATTGGAATAAGGGCAGTGATGATAATGAGTTTTGAAAATAAGATGGGCTTACCCATCTCCACGGCAACTTGTTTTACCATTCCACCTTTCAATGCCGAGTTGAATTTAACAACCCCCATTTCATGTTGCTTATGTGCGAGATATACAAACACACCTTCCACCATCACCACTGCTCCATCGATGATGATACCAAAATCAATAGCTCCAATGGAAAGAAGATTGGCCGACATACCCTTGATTTTCATGCAGATGAATGCAAAGAGAAGTGCCAACGGAATAATGAT
>JANOLM010000320.1:0-4587 GCA_031419815.1 Bacteroidia bacterium | reverse complement strand
TTACAGAGCAAATGGTGGATGAATTTGATATGACCAAGCCCGATCAGATTGATCTGCTGAACCGCTCTGTAGATTATTTCAAAAAGCACGAGTCATTTGATACAACGCATTTCGAAAAAGAAGTTTTTCAGGATAAAGGACTGATCAAATCTTTTCATGCCTATGACGAATCATATCGGCAAGAACATGACATTGATCTAAACGACCGGTTCGACATCTCTGCACAAGCTGTAAAAAAACAGGCACGCGTTTTCAAAAGTGTATTGAAGTTGGACAAGAACTTTCACATATACATCCACGGAGATAAGCAATTAATTGAGCATGGGGTTGAAAAAGATGGCCGTAAGTTTTATAAGATCTATTATAAGGTAGAGAATTAATAAAGTCAACGGTCTACAGACAACAGTTGACAGTAAGCTGTCGACTGTGGCCAAAAAATATGTCTTTCAAATTTGTATTTTGATTAATATATTGTTTCCGTCAACGGATTAAATCCAAAAGGATACCATTATATGAACAGGCGTGATACTTTAAAAAAGTTAATTCTTACTTCTGGCGGACTGATCGCCTTGCCTGCTTGGGCAAATGGATGGACGATAGGTGATTTGACCGCTTATCACTCTTCTTTTTCCGGTGCCGAGCAAGACCTTATGACCTCCGTTGCGGATACCATCATTCCGGCAGGTGACTCTATAGGTGCTATTTCAGTAGGAGTCGATAAGTATTTGCAAAAGCTGATTGAAAAATGCTACGAACAGGAAGTGCAGGATAATGTGAAGACTCAACTTATGGGGTTGGATGCATCTGCACAAAATACATATGGAAAATCTTTTGTGAGCTGCGATCAACTTCAGCGACAGGAGCTTCTGATTAAGTTATCAACCTCTGAAACTAAAGAGGAAAAGGATTTTTTTAGCCTCATGAAATCAGAGACTATCCGTGGGTTTAATACCTCCAAAGAAGTAATGACGGATTACCTTCGTTATAAAATCTTCCCAGGTCATTATTTTGGTTGTGTAGATGTAAAAGTTTAACCATTAAATTCTAGCATGTCAACTATATCCTTCAACTCCTCACGCAGAAAAAGAACTTACGATGCTATTGTAATAGGCTCTGGCGCCAGCGGTGGATGGGCGGCCAAAGAATTATGTGATAAGGGATTGAAAACGTTAGTCTTGGAAAGAGGACGTGATGTAAAGCATATCAAAGATTATCCGACTGCTTCCAAAGGGCCATGGCAATTTGAACACCGTGGTAATGTGCCACTGGAAAAGCGTGAAGGTTATTCCCGGCCTATGCGTGAAGAGACCATGCATTGGGCGATCAAAGATGATGAACAACCCTTTATTCAAGAGAAGCCGTTCAGATGGTTTCGCGGCTATCACGTAGGAGGCAAGTCGCTATTGTGGGCTCGGCAAACCCAGCGCTGGAGTGATTTTGATTTTGAAGGACCTGTGCGCGATGGCTTTGCAGTGGACTGGCCTATTCGTTATAAGGATCTGGAACCATGGTATAGTTATGTTGAAAAATTCGCTGGCATCGCAGGTAATAAAGATGGCTTGCCAGAGTTGCCCGATAGCGAATGCGGGCCGGGTTTTGAAATGAGTTGCATTGAACAACATTTTAAAGAAACACTTCAAAATAATTATTCAGATCGCCATTTGATACAAGGTCGCTGCGCACACATCACCGATACGCAACCCATTCATCGCGAACAAGGAAGGGGCAAATGCCAGAATCAAACCATGTGTAACCGCGGCTGTGTTATTGGTGCATATTTCAGCAGCAATTCATCTACATTGCCTTGGGCGGAAAAAACCGGCAACCTTACCATCCGGCCTCATGCAGTGGTGCACTCCATTATTTATAGTGAAAAGAAAGGACGCGCAACAGGAGTGCGGATCGTTGATGCTACCACCCAGGACTTAATAGAATTTTATGCCGATGTTATTTTTGTAAATGCTTCGGCATTAAACACCAACGCCATCCTTTTAAACTCTACATCCGAAAGGTTTCCTAACGGAATGGGCAACGATAGTGGCGTGTTGGGAAAATATGTAGCCTGGCATAATTATAGAGGAAAAGCCAATGCGCAATATGAAGGCTTTAGCGAAAAGATGACAGATGGACGCAATCCCAGCAATGGCTACATGCCAAGATTTAGAAATGTGCAAAAGCAGGAAACTAATTTTCTCAGAGGCTACGCTATTGGCATTGGAGGAGGCAGAGGATTTTCTCCTGATACCACTGCTATTGGCGATCAGCTAAGAGAAAACTTATTGCATCCTCCATTGGGCAAATGGAACATCAGCAGTTGGATGATGGGTGAAACTGTGCCGCTTGAAAAAAATCACGTTCGCCTTCACCCTGACTTAAAAGATAAGTATGGAATTCCTCAGTTGATCATCTCTTGCGACTGGAGTGAGAATGATGATAAGATGGTGGAAGATTATGTAGAGCAATCAAAAGAGATGTTTGAAAAGGCTGGGTTTACTAACATCAGGGCCGAGGATACAAAGGCGCTCCCCGGATCAGACATTCATGAAATGGGTGGTGCGCGCATGGGGCGCGATCCAAAGACTTCCATACTCAATGAATGGAACCAAATGCATCACTGTAAAAATGTATTTGTCACCGATGGCTCGTGCATGACTTCTACTGGAACTCAAAATCCGACTTTAACTTTTATGGCGATTACTGCGCGTGCCGCTAATTATGCAGTAGAAGAATTAAAAAAGAGAAACTTATAGTATCCAAGATTTTCGATTTAAGAATTACGATTAATACAATCTGCTGTTTAAATAATATCCAATGTCTAACTACACTCCTCAATTTATGAAAAAGTACTTCATTCTTGCCCTGTTCATCTCGGCCTTCTCACTCCATCATGAAACGGCTGTTGCGCAAAAGAAAGGACCTCTCTACACCGCGCCATTTGGTGTACAGACTTATACCTTTCGAAAGAGTTTCCCCAACGGTGTTGCTGCCACTCTGGATTCCATCAAGGCGATGGGATTTACAGAAGTAGAAGGAAGTGGTGGTAAAATGTCGCCAGAAGAATTTAAAAAACTATGTGATGAAAGAGGACTGAGCATCCCTTCTACGGGTGCAGGGTATGATCAACTGGTAAAGGATCCTGCGGCAGTGGCCGCTAATGCCAAGGCATTGGGTGCCTCTTTTGTTATGACAGCGTGGATACCACACACTAAAGGAGCTTTTAATATTGATAATGCCAAGAAAGCAGTTGAAGATTTTAATGCAGCAGGGAAAGTATTGAAAGAGAACGGCATTACATTTTGTTATCACATACATGGCTATGAATTTCAGCCATATGAAAAAGGGACTTTGCTAGATTATATTATTAAAAACACAAATCCCGAATACGTTTCATTTGAGATGGATGTTTTGTGGACACAGTTTGGTGGGGGCGATCCTGTAGCACTTCTTAAGAAATATGGAAATCGCTGGAAACTCATGCACCTGAAAGATTTAAGAAAAGGAGTTCCCAAAGACCTCACCGGAGGCACGTCACAAGAAAATGATGTAACACTTGGCACCGGTGAAATTGACATTCCCGGCATACTTAGGGAGGCAAACAAAATCGGAATCAAGCATTTCTTTATAGAAGACGAAAGCAGCCGTGTGAATACACAAGTACCTCAGACCATCGCCTATCTCAAGAGCCTAAAGTACTAATCGAATAAATATCAGCCCTGCGCTAAGCCAAAAGCATAGCGCAGGTTTTTTTTGCCCGCCTCCGTCCGGTTCTTGTTCGGATGTGAACATAAAATTATCCACCAGCTCGCGCATTTGATGCATTAAAGCCTATTTCCAAATTGGCACAATTATTAATACTACAATTAGGAATTAATTATGCTTTCATGAAAAAATTTCAGTTGGGTGAATTTGAGGAAGTGGTCATGCTTACGGTAGGAGTGCTATATAAAGAAGCGTACGGAGTATCTATCAAGAAAGAAATTGAAACCCGGCTTACGCGAAATGTGAGCGTTGGTGCTCTGCAAACTGCCTTAAAAAGATTGGAAGACAAAGGCTACTTGAAATCATATGACGGAGAGTCAACTGAAGAAAGAGCTGGTCGACCCAAGAAGTATTTCCAAATCACAGCATTAGGTAAAAAAGCTATGGAGTATTCCAAGAGTACTCGGGATGAATTGTGGAGCGCAATACCTAAGATGGCGTGGAACAGACTAATAGACGTGAGACTTGAGACATAAGACTTAATATACTTATGCATTTCTTAAATCTTATATCTTGATACTTATGTCCAGCAAAATAAAAATGCACACTCCTCCCAAACACCCCCTCCGCTTCTTCCGCTGGTTCTGCCACCCGAAGTTGGTGAAGTATATAGAAGGGGATTTGATAGAGTTGTATCAGGAGCAGAAAGCAAAAAAAGGAAAGCTGAAAGCCGATATGAGATTTATAGTTGATGTCTTACTCTTATTCAGGCCAAGTATTATCGAACCAGTAGAAGGGTATCAAACTTTAAACACCTATGGTATGTATAAAAGTTATTTTAAAATTGGATGGAGAAATTTACTGAAGAACAAAGGGTTATTTACAATT
>JANOLM010000319.1:0-5418 GCA_031419815.1 Bacteroidia bacterium | reverse complement strand
GGCGTTGATACTTTGATTTACCAGCGAGTTCTTGGGTTGATAGAGCAGCTTGTCTATGATGATAGGTGTGCCCTTGTAGGCCATGAGTCTGCACATAGTATTTCAGTTTCCTGAAAAGTTAATAAAAATCTCAATATAGCTTTGAATTACTGCTTTGAGGGGTGCAATTCAAATTGACGCACTAAGATATTACGCCCCTACAGGGCTCTTTATCTATGGGTAAATATCTCCTTCTACCAATATTTCGTCCCGATGGGACTTTACAAGCCTCGTAGAGGCGAAATATTGGTAGCAAGAATGTTTATCAT
Source organism: Bacteroidia bacterium (assembly GCA_031419815.1). Taxonomy (GTDB): domain Bacteria; phylum Bacteroidota; class Bacteroidia; order Cytophagales; family Cyclobacteriaceae; genus ELB16-189. Next base: position 5,110 of record JANOLM010000319.1, on the reverse strand, counting down.
ATGTACCAAAGTTCCGTAGGAACGAAATATTGGCCGCGTCAATTTGAATTGCACCCTGGCATTTCTGTTCAACTCCGTAGGAGTCGAATGTTTATAGCCCTATTTCTATTATAAACATACGACCCCATCGGGGGCAAACCCCCAAAAGCATTGTTGCAAGATTTAATTGTTACTACGCTAGTGCAGAGTTAGCTGCGAATAATTAAGGGTTAATAGGCACATGCTTAAAGTGATTGATGGAAATCCGCCAAACTTTTCCGCTACCTTTTTGGTTAACCAGCATACACTATTGGTGAACTATGAGAAGCGCTATCAAATCCATCAAACCTTTGGGATTCCCATGGCAAACACAAGACCCTTTTCTATTTTGTGTACATCATGAAGATTTTTATCCCAAAGGCAATGATGTGATGGGTCCAGCGGCATCACTAGCGGGCCGCAACATCGGGCAGGATTTTTCACCGAATCAAAAGTGGCGCATGTATCATGGCGAACAGGTGCCCGGCTTTCCGGCCCATCCGCATCGCGGCTTTGAAACTGTCACCATCGTTACCAAAGGTCTGGTGGATCACTCTGATTCATTGGGAGCAGCGGGTCGTTTTGGGTTTGGTGATGTGCAATGGATGACGGCAGGAAAAGGTGTGCAACATTGCGAGATGTTCCCTCTGCTGAGTAAAGAAAAGGAAAATCCACTGGAACTTTTTCAAATCTGGCTCAACTTACCCAAAGCAAAAAAATTTGCTGAGCCGCACTTTGCCATGTTATGGTCGGATACCATTCCCACCTTTACAGCTACTGATGAAAAAGGAAAGACAACACAGGTGCGCGTGATCGCAGGAAAAATCGGAAATATAAAAGCGCCCGATCCTGCGCCAAATTCCTGGGCTGCAGATACAAACAACGAGGTTGCTATCTGGACAATGACCTTAGAACCCGGTGCACAATGGAAGTTGCCTTCGGCTTCTACATTTGTGAATCGGTCACTTTATTTTTATGATGGCACTTCTATTCAAATTGCTGAAAAAAATTTTACTTCTCACCAAGCCATCGAACTTCTTGCCGACCAAGAGGTAGTTTTAAAAAATGGAAATACTGTAAGCCACCTACTATTGCTGCAAGGCAGACCAATCAATGAGCCAGTCGTCCAACACGGACCATTTGTAATGAATACGCAAGCAGAGATTCAACAAGCCATGGCCGAATACAGGCAAACGGAGTTTGGTGGATGGCCTTGGTCAAGTTCTGAACACGTGCATCCAAGAGAGAAGAGCCGGTTCGCCAAATACCCCGATGGTGTTGAAGAAGTAAGACCGTGATTTAAATAGGATTTGAGAAGTTATCTAAGACTTTTACTTTGCTTTTTTTCAAGCATCGAGGGTTCTGATATGGATGGAGTCGCTATGCAAAGTACATGACAAGTAAAAGTTCACTGTGACTGTGCGCAAATAAATTCTCTGCATTCTCAAGATGAATTTGCTTATCTTACAATTGCGTTGTTCCGCAAGTCCATGATCGTTCGCATTGTATGTATTCTCCTGTTGCTTGTTCCTTCGGTCAGTCACGCGCAAACAGATTTGGTGCTTGCCAGATCCTTCCGTTCCCACGATGTGAATGATATGCATACGCTATTCATGGAAAACGATAGTCGTCCGCTTCCCGGAAAAGAAGAGCCCACGTATTCCATTACCATAACCGTCACAGACATACGCAATACGAATGGCGTTATCCGCTTCAAGTTTTATGATGAGGCTACTCCTTTTCCTGACGACAAAGGTTTTTTGCGAATAGTCGTTCCAAAATCAGAAGTAAGCGGCAATACTCTTACCGTCACCTACTATGGATTCACTTCGCAGAAAATGGGCATCGCGCTGCTGGATGATGAGAACAACAATTGGGAATTAGACATGGGGTGGTTTTTCCCAAAGGAAGGTCATGCTTTTTCTGACTACTACCACGCGTCCCTTCGAAGGCCTGTTTATTCCGATTTTAATTTTCTCCTCACAGGCGACAAGCAGGTGACCATGAAGATGAAGTATTATTAGAATGAGTCTCAAAAATAGTTTCAATTACCACTGCTTAAGCCCTTTGTAATTGCAGCAATAGAAGACTGGGCTGGCTTGGGAATCGAGGTAGAGGGGAATATTAATCGTTAATGTTAAATTGCGTTACAGCGTATCAACTTTCAATTTCTTGATCTTTGTGGGATGACTTAGTTTATAATCGGTTGCGTTATTGTTGATATTAAGGCGCGGATTTACATAGCCTTTCTTGTACTCCTTTATCCTAGCTTCAAATTCAATCTGGGTGCCTTCAACAAGTGACACTTTTTCAAACCCTTGAGTGTAGCTGAACCAAACATGATCGGCCACCATCTTATTCGTTTCTACATCTACAATATTTTTCAACAAGATTGTTTCTTCAGAATAGCCTTTATAATTCGTCTTCTTGCCAATGCGGCTAAATAAAGCCTTGAATTTTTTTCGTTGTCCGCTTTCCTTGGCCAGTTCTTTTCTCATGTTATTATTTCCTAAAGAACTTGCCATGCATCTACTTTGCTATGTAAGATGGTCGAGAACTCTGTGCGTGGCGCAATATCCAAATAAGGATAGGTGACCTTGGACAGATATAACCCTTGTGGGTAGGCAGGTTCAAAGGTATCAGGAGTTTTTTTTGATATAAGATAACCTTCAAACTCCTCTACACTCAGTTCTCCTCTTCCTATTACCAAAAGTTTACCCATAATAATCCGGATCATTTTTCCCAAAAAACGATCAGCAGATATTTGAAACCGAAACTTATCACCCGCGGCATCTGAAAATAATTGGGCAGAGGTAACTTTGCAAATGGTGGTGCGGTACTCATCTGGTGTTTTACAAAGTGCGCGATAGTCGTGATATTTCATCAGGAGTGAAACCGCCTCCTTCATTTTTTCAAGGTTGAGATTTTTTTCCTGATAGAGAGAACTAGTATTACTTAAGAAAGGGTCTTTGTAAGTATGAATAAAATAATCATAGGTTCTTTGTGTGGCATCAAATCGTGCATGATGATTGTCCTTTACGGGAATGATTTCAAAAACAGCAATGTCATCCGGCAATGTTTTATTAATCCTGAACAATAGATCATAGTCCCATGCTTCCTCGATGTCCGCATGAAAAAAAAACTGGCTGGCATGAACTTGGGCATCAGTCCTTCCGCATCCCATAATGGAGACAGGTACTTTTAATATCTGACTAAGCGTTGTCTCAACTACTTGTTGAACATTTAACGCCTTTGGCTGTCGTTGCCACCCACGATAGTTGTAACCATTAAACCCCATGTGAAAAAAGTACCGCACTTAGTTGTCTTGCTTAAGAATTACTCTTCTCTACTATTTCCCTGACTAATTTTCTGGAAAGCTTGTCTACTTCACGATTTATATTTTGACTGCCATTGTTTAAGTGTGCCTTCACTTTAATAAAATTCACATTCATTATTTCCAGGTACTCAATCAGGACCTGAACGAGGTCTGCATTGCGGATAGGCAAGTTCTTGTTAGTTGTAAAACCTGACGATTTCAATTTCAACATTCGTCCGGGCAAACCTACTACATACTGACTGTCGGTATAAAGCTCCATGGATTCTGATTGCAAATTAGCCTTCGCAAGATACTCAAACGAATTTATGACAGCCTGAAGTTCCATTCGCTGATGAGTGGTCTCTTCCTCCACTCCAGACAACACAATTTTTTTTCCTTCTATAAAGAGTATAGAAGCCCATGCACCCATTCCATATTCAGGATTGCAACTTCCATCCGTATAAATAATAATTGGACTGATTTTCACTAACGTTCTAACAATTAAAACACAATTATACTTTCATTTATCGACTGTCCTCTCATTTTACCCCTTTTAAATCCGCATCACTCTCCCCCTCTTTTTTATCGACTACTTCAATTCTGATTTCATTATCCTGATATTTTTCTCGGGTAGAGAATATGGAGACGCCACCAAAGCCCATGAGTGCAAGGGCAATAAGAAATACTAATCCAAGAAGCCTCAGGGCTTTTCTGATTTTTTTCATGTTGAATAAATAATTGCTACGCTTTTGGCAGCAGTTGTTTAGCTTATGACTATGGAATGTGCCAATGAAATGGCAACAGAGGAGAAACTATCCTCTAGAGGAATTGAAACTTTCTTCCTCATAGGAGTGAGGAATACTTAATTGTTCAAAAAAGCCAGTTAGCCCTTTAAAGGCGATGGCCTTTCGTGAAGCATCGCCAAATTTTATTTTAACAATTTGTGCGTCATTCAAAAAAGCAAAACGTATTTGGTCTGCATTTAATTGACGTAAAAAATCTTTTTCACGAAAGGAAACAATTGCACTTTTAAACGAATGAGCTCTTTTGTTAACACCCCTAATAGAAACAACTAACTCAGTTGGTGTGATTTGTTTTTGTTGGGGTGAGCAAACGGTAAACCCTGTGAATGAAAAGAAGCTAAGCAACAATGCAACTGCCAGCAAACCTTTTGATGGCGTCCTTTTCTGATCATTATTTTGGAATTGAATCATGCTGTTGCAAGATAATTATTTTTAAGGATCATCGCGCAGGCGGAAATGATCCAAAATCATTACTTAAACACAAAGTTCTTATCCTTAATCTCTTTGCGTACAAACAAACCTGATTCGGTTAATTGCGTTTCTGACCAGCCTCCAGTTGCGGAGGCACCTGGCTTTAAGACAGCAGAGGCTTCTACTTTGTCGGCTACAGACCAATTGCACCACGAAAGGTTATTATCATCTAAAAATTTCCACCATGTTGCTGTTTCGGTTTTATTAACAGCACCATCGCCAGATGCATCAGTCGTTCCAAATTCTGTTACCATCAAAGCAACTCCCTTGTTCAAAGCGGCAGTCGCTTTATCGCGAAGGCCTTGCTTGTGCGTGCCCGAATAAAAATGCAGCGTGTAGGCAATGTTAATTCCTACCAATGGGTTGTTCGCGGCAATATCCACATCTTGGGACCAAGTGGAAGTGCCACAAATAATCAGGTTATCGGAATCATGTTGCCGTATTGTATCAATGACAGCCTGATGATAGGGCTTTAAAACATCGCTCCAGGAAACCTGTAAAG
>JANOLM010000318.1:0-2463 GCA_031419815.1 Bacteroidia bacterium | reverse complement strand
CAACCCATTTGCCATTTAAATCTGTCAAAGTCGTCACGTTGTCATTGCCGCAACTTAGCAAGATTAGCACGAGAATAAATATTAGTCCATGTTTCATTTTCTTGTCTCATTAATTAAGTCCCTTTTGTCCAACGGCATGAGCCACATGACTCGTCCTAAAATAAGTTGACAGTTTTTAATGATTAATTCTACCTCAAGTTTACACTTAAAGTTTAATCCTGCAAACCGTTTACATTTGTTGAACCAGGTGAAGCGGAAGCGGGCAATGCTGAGGAGCAACCCATCAGGAATAACTCTGGTCAGATAGCGTATTAATCCGTCTATGGCTTTACAGTTCATAGGCGGATTTTACCTTGTAATACGCATTCTGGTTTATGCCTTTCAAAACCTGCCGTTAGGCATTTTCACATATGCTGACCTCCTTTCTTTTATTGATAACATAGTAATTCTTCCAATGCTTCTTAAGCACTCCTGTCTTTGTGTGGGCAATCACAGGTGTAAGCATATCAACACTGGAATGCGGTCGCTGGTGATTGTAAATGCTGATAGCGGTTGCAATGTCCTGTTGTGCATCAGCGAAGTTCGGATAGCATAGTTCCAATAGTTCATCTTTAAGAATACCATTTACCCTTTCGGCCATTGCATTTTCAAGTGGATCTCCGTTTTGTGTCATCGATATTGCAATGTCATTATCCTGCAATAGCTTTACATAATCATGACTGCAATATTGCAAGCCTCTATCAGAATGATGGATGAGTTTGTCACGTAAAGGATTATTCTTCAGCGCCATCCTCAAAGCCATTACACAACCTTTTGCAGAGAGGTCTTCACATAAATAAAAGCCTACAATTTTGTGGCTATAGGCATCGGTGATCAGACTTAGGTAAGCAAAGCCAGTCTCCAAATAGATATAGGTTATATCGCTTACCCACAATTGATTAGCCTGGTTAGGAACAAAATCAATAATCAGGTTTTTATACTTACGCAGCCAATGGTTAGAAAAAGTGGTCTGCGGCTTTGAACGCCTTCTCCTTCTAACCAATAGCCCTTGGTTACGCAACATCTCAAAGAATGCATCCCGGCCTATACCGATTGTATGTTGCTGCATAAAAACATTCATCATGATTAATAACTTTCGAGTGCCAATCCGCTTTTGTGTTTTGCGGATACGCAATACTTCCTGTAGGAGTAAATCCTCCTGCAAAGCTTCTTGCTCTTGTACTTTAATGTGTTGATAATATGCCTGTCGACTATAACCAAGTAATGAACAAAGCACCCCAATAGATTGGGAAGGCGTCCTTTGCACTATTCTTAAAACTACTTGGTGCCAGACTTTTTTCGGATAGGCAATCCGAGTTCCTCTTCAGCAATATTAATTACTTCCGTGAGAACTTCATTGAGGAGTCGGGCTTTGCGCAGCTCCGCTTGAAGTTTCTTCACATCGGTGGGAAGAACCGCCTGGGCCAAATCCGGATTGGGCTTTACACGTTTGCTTGTTGCTGATTTCTTCATTCGGCCTTGGTATTGCATTATCCAGCGGTGGATATTACGAAAGTTTACTCCATGCTTGTTTCCTAATTTCCGAAGACTTAACCCTGTGGATAAATACTCCGCAATGATGCTTTCTTTTAATTCTATGTGATTCATTTTGGTTGACTTTATTGTCAACCTATTTCAGGACGAGACAGCCCTGATTAATTCACTGTTGTCCAACTAAAACATAGAACTTATTCCCATCCCCAAAAGAGTGATGAGAATCAATCCAAACTGCCATTTTACGAATGTAAGTTTTTTTACAACAAATAATCTAAGAGGTCAGATTACCTACTAAAAAACCAGACCCATTAATGCTTTCCCTCATGGTCGTGCTCATGCTTTTCGCCACCACCATGCCAAGCTTCCATAATCTCATGAAACTGATCGTGGATAGTGAACAAAGTTTTACCCACCTGATCTTCCGGCACTCCATCATTCACTGCATCGGATAATGCGCGGAGGTCGGTTTTTAATTTTACAAGCTTCGCTTTCATCTCTTCATTGTTTACTTTTTCCGGCAGTGGAGCATCTGCCCACTTAGCGGCCTCATCTGATAACTGCCCCATCAGTCGCATCGCTGGTTCAACGTTGCCAGAATCTTTCAGCGGATGAAAGGCCTCGGCCATCGTCAAGTGAAAGGAATCCATCTCCGGCCAATCATCATTATCCGCAGTCTCAGCGGCCAAGCGTGTGTCCTTTGTTCCACACGAAAAAATAAAAAGACTAAGTGCAATAGTTAATAATCCTGGGTTAAGCTTCATAGTAGGTTTTGTTATGTTAGAGTTCTTAAAATTAAATTGTTACTTTATATTACCTCATTCCAGTTTCCCCCCATGCGAAGCGCGTGGCAGGCGAGGGGAAATGATAAAGCCTGCCAAGCCAACGGCATGGGAAATTGAATTTTAAGAACTCCACTTTAATTAATGT
>JANOLM010000317.1:0-6772 GCA_031419815.1 Bacteroidia bacterium | reverse complement strand
AAAGCTTTCCTGTTTTATGGCCTTCCCTGCAAAATAGCGTTCACGGCCTCTTAATAACTCCAGCGATTCATTATAAAAGCCCTGTCCGATTAAAATTTCTGCCATACTCAAGTCCAAACGGGCTTTGAGTACATCTGTCATAAAACCTCCCCCATCCAACACTTTTTTAGATCTGCCTAAGTATTCCTTGGCCACACGGAAAGCTCCATTTTGAATATATAGATCGGCAGCATCTAACAAAATCAACCCGTGTTTTAAACTATTTTCCTGGTGGATGCTCACACTGGAATTTTCAGCCGTTCTTACGTTTGATTCAAAGTCCATCACCATGCCCGAAGCGAGTTCGTATTTCGCTTGCAGCAGATAATAGGTTGGCATATACCCGTTTTGAGAACCTAATTTTTTAGTCGCTTTGCTCTTAAACTTAGTCAATGCGCTTATGGCAGAATTATAATTACCTGCCTCATAGGCTGTCTCTGCCTTTTTAATCATTTTGTCATACTTGGCCTGACCGTGCAGAAGGGACGAGTGGAGTAGAAGGCTAATCGCTAAAATGGGCAGTGTCCTTTTCATAAGCGTAAAAGTTTGCATTGTTAAAAGTACGGAATTTCAGAATGAAGTTGCCTTAATAAACCTTTGACATGGCGAGCCTAGTTGAAACGAAATAATAGAGAAAGGTAACTAGTGTATGCGGAAAGAGGTTTCAGGAGTATAAGGCACTATTGAGCTCTCAGCCTGCCTAGTGGGTATTAAATTGAAAGAAGTTTATTTAAAATAGTTTTCGCAGACTCCGTAACCGGGGTGCCTGGCCCGAAGATTCCAGCTACCCCAGCTGCATACAGGAAATCATAATCCTGTTGCGGAATCACACCACCCGCTACTACGAGAATGTCGGGTCGGCCAATTTTCTTAAGCGCATCAATAAGTTCGGGAATCAATGTTTTGTGGCCTGCCGCCAAGCTGGAAGCCCCAATAATATGAACATCATTTTCGGCAGCTTGCATGGCCACTTCTTCGGGGGTTTGAAAAAGCGGGCCGATGTCTACATCAAAGCCAAGGTCAGCAAAACCGGTAGCAATTACTTTGGCACCACGGTCGTGACCGTCTTGCCCCATTTTGGCAACTAATATGCGCGGCCTGCGCCCATCCAACTCAGCAAAGCGATCGGAGAGTGCTCGCACTTCGTCAAATTCTTTATGGTTTTTCATTTCTCTTGAATATACACCTGATATTGATTTGATAGAAGCTTTGTAGCGGCCAAATGACTTTTCCAATGCAGAAGAAATTTCACCCAGGGTTGCTCGCTTGCGCGCTGCGTCTACAGCCAATGTTAAAAGATTATCCTTTCCTGATGTTGCACAAGTTTCCAATGCATTCAGTGAAGCGTTAACTTCTTCCGTGTTCCGTTGCTGTTTCAACTGCTTCAGTCGCTCAATTTGTTCGAGGCGCACGGCTGTGTTGTCAACATCAAGAATTTCAAAGTCTGGTTTTTCTTCGGTTCGATATTTGTTCACGCCCACGATCACATCTTTGCCAGAGTCAATGCGCGCCTGCTTGGCCGCTGCTGCTTCTTCTATGCGCATTTTTGGAATGCCGCTTTCAATTGCTTTTGTCATCCCGCCAAGGCCTTCTACTTCTTCAATTAATTGCCACGCACTTTGGGCAAGTTGTTCGGTAAGTGATTCGAGATAATAGGATCCACCCAATGGGTCTACTACTTTCGTTATCCCTATTTCTTTTTGCAAATAAAGTTGTGTGTTGCGCGCAATGCGTGCCGAGAAATCCGTTGGCAAGGCAATTGCCTCATCCAGTGAATTAGTATGAAGGGATTGTGTTCCGCCTAAAACAGCAGCCATTGCTTCTATGCAAGTTCGTGTTACGTTATTGTAAGGATCTTGCTCTGTTAAACTCCAACCCGAAGTCTGGCAATGCGTGCGCAAAGCCAGCGACTTGGGATTTTTTGGATTGAATTGCTGAATAATTTTAGCCCACAACAAACGCCCAGCTCGCATCTTGGCGACTTCCATAAACAAATTCATACCAATGCCCCAGAAGAAAGACAAGCGAGGGGCAAAGTCATCAATGGCAATTCCAGCTTTTAGTCCTGCGCGAATATACTCCAGGCCATCGGCCAGTGTATATGCTAATTCAAGATGCGCGGGCGCACCGGCTTCGTGCATGTGATAGCCACTAATGCTGATGCTGTTGAACTTGGGCATGTACGTAGAACAATATTTAAAAATATCGGCCACTATTCTCATAGAAGGATCAGGAGGATAAATGTAAGTGTTGCGCACCATGAACTCTTTGAGGATGTCGTTTTGAATTGTACCACTGAGTTGGTGTGGCTTTATTCCTTGTTCTTCCGCTGCTACAATATAAAATGCCATGATGGGAAGGACTGCTCCATTCATCGTCATAGAGACGGACATCTTATCTAATGGAATCTGATCAAATAGAATTTTCATGTCCAGTACGGAATCGATCGCCACACCTGCTTTGCCTACATCTCCACTCACCCGTGGATGATCGGAATCATACCCACGATGTGTGGCCAGGTCAAAAGCAACAGACAAACCTTTTTGACCTGCCTCTAAGTTTTTTCTATAAAAGGTATTGGAATCTTTCGCGGTTGAGAAGCCTGCATATTGACGTATCGTCCACGGACGCACCGTGTACATGGTTGCATATGGTCCGCGAAGAAAAGGTGCTATTCCTGCCGTGAATTTTTTTAGGGGAGAGTGTTGGATATCGTCTGCTCTAAATTCTGGTTTAATCAGAATTTTTTCAGGTGATAGCCATGGCTTATGGTTGCCTGAAGGGATATCAGATGAAAACTTATTTAATTTTATTTTAGAAAAATCGGGCTTCATTTTTTTTGTTGGATTTCCCTTAGGTCTCACTACAGTGTCCGATGGCGTTGGCGTTTTTGCAGTGGCTGGTTTTTGAAAACGTTTGTGGCCCACGTGACAAAATGTTAAACGAAGATATAAATTTATAGCTTACACATCACTCGCCATTACATAATGATGTGTTCCTTCGTTAAAACGAAAATGCTAATTCGTTCCCAGGCTTGCACCAATCCAAATATCAATTTCAACTGAGTCTGATAAAATTATACTTTTTTCACCCAAACCAAAGTCCAGTCGGTTTAGTGAAAATGATCCCTTAAATTCCGCTTTGTTGTTAGTTTGTTTGAAAACAAATGGCATAAAGAGATCCTTGGTTTGTCCCTTGAGTGTAATAATACAAATCGCTTCAAAGCCTTCTTTTGATTTGGTTATCTGTTTGCTTGTAATTTTAATGTTCGGGTATTTCTCAATGTCAAAATAATCAGCCTTTTTCAAATGCTTGTCTCGCAGCTTTATTCCAGTTTGAATGGTTTCAGATTTAGCTGTCGCAGTAAAAAGGCTTTTGTTAAGTTTATTTTTTGAAAATTTAATATCGCCAATTATTCCTGCAATGGTACCCTCTACTTCAAGGCCTGCATTGGAAATATGAAAAACAATTCGGGTGGAATCGATCTTCCATGAATCTTGTCCATAAGTCCAATTCGAATAAAAGGTAAGAAGTACTGCATATCCAACTACATGTTTTATTTTCATCCCTTAGAGTGTTTTGAGGAATGCTATCAGTGATTCTTTTTCCTCTTTCGTTATATCCAAACCAAATTCGTGACCTTTAACGGCCATCGTTTTTGAAAAAGCTGGTTTAAATCCCGTAGGAACATAGTCATCCTCAAGCCTTCGTTTGTCAAGCCAATCTTCCAAAGTCGCTACGTTGCCACTATGCCCAAATGGTCCGCGATACCAAACCCCCAATAAAGATGGAACTTTGTAATAACCAGTGCCTCGTCTAGTATATAAGGCTAGTTCAGGATTGGTTTCAACAGATATGTCAAATATGTCATATGATTCATAATGATTGGCTGGAGGGGTAAACCCATCTACAGGTGTTAATTTATTGTTTGTGTATAGTGGTGGAGTATGGCATGTTACACATCCTTCTCTTTTAAATATAAACTCTCCTTTTTTTATGATGTCTGGCGCGAATGAATTTGGATTACTAGGGGGTTTCAATGCGTATAAATATTGTCCAAGGGCAAATAATTGAATTTCGGAATAACGCTTATTTGTACCTACAAATCTTGCCTTGCCAGGTTCCGGTAGTCCTTTAAAATCAATGCCCGCAGGAATAAAATCATTGTAGCTGTTAAGCATATCCAGTGTTTGATTAAATGCTGCGTAACGCATAAGGTCGCCAACGTTTCGGTGCATCATCAATCCGGTGAAATCAAGATATTTTCTATCCTTGATCCCAATTAGATCAGGAATGTTAGCTGGCTGATTAAAATTAGAACCGTGTCTGATCATTACGCCTGGTGGTATCGCTTTTAAATAAGCAATGATTCTCTCGGCATTAATCGTATCGAGTTCTATTTGAGAAGTGTGATTAACCCAAGGCGCTTTTTGTAATCCTTTTCGCCCTTTTCGCATTTGCTCGTTAAATTTTGGTAGATTTTCTTTGGATAATGATTTTAATTCGTTCTCATAATCAATCCCATCTATTCGATCCATCGGAAAAGTTCCTTGCGCACCCTTAATTGTATTACCATCATTCATTACTCGTGTATGGCACATAGCGCATGAAAATATCCCAACCTTAACTTTGGATTTCTCATCAATCACATAGGTGTAATAAGGAAATATGTTTTTAGAAACAGGAATTTTAGCACTTTTGATTTCCACATTCAATCCTTTGAAGAAATCATCTGAATAATCAAACAAGATCAAAGGCGCACTAAATACTTCTTCGCCCAATCTTAAAAGGTCTTGTTCAGTCTTGGGTTCGCTTTGAAAGTAGTCAACCGGATCAAGTGTCTTAAGAGAGTCAATATATTTTCGATTTGCATCCATGTCTGTCAATCGTACAGGATAGCTTTTATAAACCTTCATTTCTGGAAGTTTGTAGTAGTACTCTTCTGAAATCGGTGTTACCAGAGTTGTCCCGTCTGCTGGAGGTAGCAAAAACTTCTTAATTTCAGCAATGTCCCAAGTCTTTGGAATTTGGAAAGTGTATGTTTTTAATTGGAATCCGAGGATAAATGCAGTACACGTGCATAAACACATTAATGACAGACGTGAAAATTTCATATTTTTAAAAATTTGGGTGTATCATGGTGATACTTCGGACATTATTTTCAGTTGAGTTAATTCTATCAAACTATCTCTTGAAATTTTTTCCATGCGCTTTCTGTAAGTTGATCTACGAGGGTTTCGAGATAATATGACCCTGCCGTAGGATCAGCCACTTTAGATAAATGAGATTCTTCCCGCAGAACAGAGGAGACATTTCGGGCAACCCGTGCCATCATAGTATTATTATCTTCTTCAGGGTCTATCGTTACCGCATCACATCCTCCTAAAATAGCTGATAAAGCAGCAGTTGTGCATTTCAGTAGGTTGCCATTCGGTTGGTATTCTTTTTTAATCCATGATGATGAATTGACGTGAATAAATGTTGCGACATCAGAGTGTGCGTCAAAGGACACCGCCAAATTGTGCCATAGAATTCTTAACACTTTCAGCTTAGCAATATTTAAAAAAAAATCTGTGTCTATTTGTACGTAAAAAGCCTGACCCTGCAAAGTTTGTTTAATTGAAAGACCTTTATCTGTTAAAAAATCAAATTGTTTCACCGCTTGCGCCAGTGCAGTAGCAATTTCTTCAGCAAGTGATTCCTTTTTTTCTACTTTAATTCCAAAGGGGTGAAAATTATTCCAGTTTTCAAAAAGTTTAAAGCTTCCGAATTCATTTCCGAAAGGTTTATTTCTAAATACGCAGCCCGTTAACGTTGCCACATCATATTTTTTTTCGATGGCATGTGCATGAATTCTACTTAATAGCTGCTCCGAGATGTCCCCTGTAATGCTAATGGCACAATAGGGCCATGCTATTTCATTAAGTAAAGCAGGAACATCTGTTGTTGTGGTTTTTATATTGAAAATTATTCCATCAGCTCCTGAATTAAGTTCAGAAAGTGCCTTTTGATGCGACTCGGTTTCACCATTGACATCAATTGCAGGCATGTTGTACCAAGCTCTGGCGCCAAGAAATTCATGTGTAGAAGGTTTTAATTGAAAATGCTCTTTTGTAGAAATATCCTGCTCATCATAATAAGGCAGGATGGTTAAACCACCTTTTTCAAATACAAGTTTTTGAAAAGGATTAGCCCCGTCCAATTCATGTTGGGCGGCCTTTAACCACTCTTCTTTTTTAGTGGTGGTAAAAGAATTGAAAATATGATCCTGTGAGGCTGAATCCATGAATGCCATTTTAAATCGTGTTTCAAATTGATGTTAAGTTTACTGGAAAGCAATTTTTTATTTGAAAATTGAACTAACCATTACGGGAAATTTTTCAGAAAAATCAAGGGGTATTTTTGTTTTTTTGTTCTTCTTTTTTTCTACACCTTTGTCACCCTTCCCAATTAGCGGAATAGAAAAAAACCAAACACCTAGAATTTAAGAATGGAAGTTGATTGTGGAACAGTATGGAGTGATTGTCTCGAATTAATTCGTGAAAGTGTTGACGAGCAAAATTTCAATACATGGTTTAAGCCTATTGTTCCCTTACGGACAGAGGGTGAAATATTAACCATTCAAGTGCCATCCCAGTTCTTTTATGAGTGGCTGGAAGAACATTACGTGCCTGTTTTAAAGAAAGCAATTCACACCACATTAGGGCCTAACAGCCGGCTTGAATATTCAGTA
>JANOLM010000316.1:0-2236 GCA_031419815.1 Bacteroidia bacterium | reverse complement strand
GGAGTGTTTGCCGTAGTCACTACACCGGTTGACGCTATTCCTGACCTTTCTGAAAACCAGGTAATCATTTACACGGAGTGGATGGGGCGTAATCCCAAAATCATAGAAGACCAGATTACCTATCCGCTGGTGTCCAATCTTCAGGGTTTGCCAAAAATCAAAAGCATCCGTGCAGCTTCCATGTTTGGGATGAGTTTTGTGTTTGTCATTTTCAATGATGATGTCGACATCTACTGGGCCCGGTCGCGTGTACTTGAACGACTTAACTACGCGCAAAAGTTTTTACCTCCAGGATTGACTCCCTCGCTTGGGCCTGATGGTACCGGAGTAGGTCACGTTTTCTGGTATACGCTCGATGCCCCAGGTTACAATCTTGGAGAGTTACGTGCGCTACAAGATTGGTATGTCAAGTTTGCGTTGCAAAAAGTAGAGGGAGTCAGTGAAGTTGCTTCTTTTGGTGGCTTTCAGAAACAATACCAAGTTACCATCGATCCATATAAGCTGGTATATTTTAATATTCCGCTGATGGATGTAACCAAAGCTATAACAGGCAACAACCGGGATGTAGGTGGAAGTGTTTTCGAAATGAATTCTACCAGTTATATGATCCGGGGGCTGGGATACATTACAAGCATTGAGGATATAAAAAGCATTTCATTAGGAACATACAAATCCATCCCTGTAAAAATTTCAGATGTTGCCACAGTGCAGATGAGTAGTGACTTACGATTAGGAATTACTGAGCAAAACGGTGATGGGGAAGTTGTTGGTGGTATTGTGGTGATGCGTTATGGGGAGAATGCTAAAGAAGTTATTGACCGGATTAAAGAGCGGATAACCGATGTCGAAAAGGGTTTGCCTTCCGGAGTAAAGTTCAAAATTGCGTATGACAGAAGTGATTTAATTGAAGCAGCTGTCGCAACGCTTTCGGAAGCATTATGGGAAGAGATACTCATCGTGTCTCTTGTTGTGATGATTTTCATTTTTCATTTTCGGAGTGCACTGGTGGCAATTATTACCATTCCTCTTTCCATTCTTATCGCCTTTATGATTATTCGATTTGCAGGTATAAGCCTCAACATCATGTCACTTGGCGGTGTTGCCTTGGCCATTGGCGACTTGATTGATGCGGGTATAGTGATGACGGAAAATGCTTACCGCCAACTTACGCAAGCAGTTGTTAAACCTCAATCTAAATCGTGATGGAAAGGGAACGCATAGGCAATACCAGCGAGCTGCCGGAGGAACAACGGATCAGCATCATCGAAAAGTCTTCGCGCATGATCGGTAGAGCTGTGTTCTATTCTATACTCATTACGCTGATTTCTTTTTTTCCGATTTTATTCCTTACAGGTCAAGAACAAAAATTGTTTTCTCCCCTTGTTCTTACCAAAACGTTTACCATGATCGGCTCAGCGATTGTAGCACTCTTAATAGTGCCGATGTTACTGCGAACATTAATGAAAGGAAAGCTAAGGCCCGAAAGTCGTAACGTTATTTCCAGTTTCTTTATCCGATTGTACGGTCCAGTACTTCGACTTTGCCTCAATTGGAAGAAGACCGTAATAGCCATTGCGCTTATCATAAGTCTCGGCTGCATTCCCTTATTGTTGAGGATGGGTTCTGAATTTATGCCACCATTAGACGAAGGCTCACTTCTTTTTATGCCTGTAACCCTTCCCGATGCATCCAATTCCGAAATCAAACGAATCCTTCAACTACAAGACCGCCTTATCAAAGAATTTCCTGAAGTAGTGAATGTGCTTGGCAAAGCAGGAAGAGCGTACACCGCTACTGACAACGCACCTTTAAGTATGATTGAAACAATCATCATATTAAAACCAAAAGATGAATGGCGTGATGGGATGACAAAAGAGAAACTCATAGCTGCGTTAAATGAAAAAGTACAAATACCGGGAGTGACTAGTGGATGGACTCAACCTATCATCAACCGGATCAACATGCTTTCAACCGGTATCCGCACAGATGTTGGTATTAAGGTTTATGGACAAAACATCGATAGTATCTATAACATTTCTTTGGGTATTGAAAAGGCACTCAAGGGAACTGAAGGTCTTGCTGATTTATACGTAGAACAACTAACAGGAGGAAAGTATCTCGACATTAAAATCAATCGCGAAGAGCTTGCTCGGTATGGTCTAAGCACTGACGAAGTAAGCATGCTTATAGAGACCGCTATTGGCGGTATGAACCTTACCAACACTGTTGAAGGAAG
>JANOLM010000315.1:0-15320 GCA_031419815.1 Bacteroidia bacterium | reverse complement strand
TCAACAGTCTCAACGATGGTCAAGCGGCTTAATTATCCTTCTACTGAGGTGGGATCGAATCCCAATACACCGGGCCCTAAAAATACTGATGTTAAAATGTGGTTTGAAAACTAATTATTTTATTAAAAAGCTATGAAAAAGATTATTCCGATATTTTTATGTGCGTTGATTGTACTTTCCTGCACTGAAGCTACGCTTGAGGACGTAGGGTTTACTATCAAGAGCCTACCCGCCTATGTTGCTTATGGAAATCCAGGTGGAACGGTCACAGAAAAAGTACTAGCTCCTAGTGAAGGGTCAACCTCAGCAGCGTTGACTCGTTTGAGAATTGAAGCTCCGGGAGTGGTAACTTCTGATGTGACTGTTCAATTTACTTTCGGGGGTACTGCTGTATTTGGGACAGATTTTACTGTCAGTGGTCTTATACAGACTACCCTTGTCCCTTTTGCTGTTACGGCAACTGCTGCAGGTGGATCCATCAAAATAGCTAAGTCAAATACAAAATTGACTGTAAATGATTTTGAACATGTTAATCTCAAATTGGATTACCCTACAGATGGGGTAAAGGACGGTGTCAAGACACTGACAATAACGCTAACATCAGCTACCGGGGCCGATGGAACGGTTTATGCGGTAGGCAGGGGAGGTACAAATATCCTTAAGGTTGCTACAATTAACATCGCGGATACCAATGTGATATTTACTGCTAACCTAAATGGTGCAAGTGAAGTGCCTGCCAACGCATCCACAGCAACTGGCGCTGCAACACTTAACTTTAATACGGCCACCAAAATTTTCGTCATAGCTGTTACTCATTCAGGGTTAACGGTTTCCAATGGCCACATACACAAAGCTGCTGTTGGTGCTTCAGGAGCTCCGGTTTTTGCATTTGCTTCGTTCGCAAGTCCCATTAACTACACTTCTGGGACTCTGACCGCTGGTCAGGAGGCAGATTTAAATGCTGGGCTTTATTATGTGAACTTGCATTCTGCTGCCTTCCCAGGAGGGGAAATACGAGGGCAACTCATTAAGCAATAGCTTTTCCAGCTAACACATGTATCAAAAAAAGGCAACCAATTGGTTGCCTCTTTTTTTAAGTCAAAAATGCTTAGTCCTACTTTGGGTCTGCTGAATAAGTACAAAACCAGCGAAACCTTGCCGTACTCCAGAGACTCATTGCGGCAGAGCCGCACCAATATTTGTAGCAATTCTCCATTTACAACTCCAAGGTGCAGCGCACCGAAATAGTGGGTTACCCTAAGGGAAGATGATATTTCGGTGCGCTGCACCTTTGAAGAACCCCTATTTATTTCTACAAATATTTAGGCGGCTCTGCCGCTAGATTTTTGCCAAATAACATCTAAAAGAAATGCTGACAGAAACAGATTGATCAAATTAGGTGCAAGGCTTTGAGTACATCCTTTTCATTTTCCTTGCACATAATGGTGGTGGAATTTTTCAAAAACACTCTCCATGCTTTAAAATCCAACCAATTTTATAGACTTATACTTTTTCAGCAGACCCTACTTTGTCAAGTTACGCTTTTAGCTGATTTTGGATTTGCTTTTGTTAACGGGGTAGATTCTAAGTATTTTAACAAAAAATTATTTCATTATGATTATAAAAAAATCGGTCACCAATAGTTTCGTACTCCTCTTTTTGATTTCCTTTCTTTTAGTGCCAGCAGTTTTGGCACAAAAAGGAAAACGAGAGTTTTATGAATTAAAAACGTATAAATTAAAAGATAAGACCCAGGAAGCCCAAGTGGATGCTTTTCTTAAGAATGCCTATCTGCCAGCAATGCATCAGGCGGGTATTAAAAATATTGGAGTGTTTAAACCATTGGAAACTGACTCTACTTATGGTAAGCGGATTTTTATTTTAATACCATACAATTCTTTGGAGCAGTTTTCCAAGATATCCGATGTGCTTTTTGCGGATAAACAATTCAATCTCAATGGAAAAGAATACCTGGATGCAGTATATAGCAACCCTCCCTATGTTCGCATAGAGTCTGTTTTACTTCAAGCATTTACAGGTATGCGAAAAATGGAAGTCCCTGCATTAATAGGTGCGCGATCAGAGCGGATATATGAGATGAGAAGTTATGAGGGGCACACCGAGAAAATTTACAGGAATAAAGTTGAGATGTTCAATAAAGGTGGTGAGGTTGGCCTATTCAAACGATTGGGATTTAATGCCGTTTTTTATGCAGAGGTTATCTCAGGCAACCATATGCCCAACCTGATGTATATGACTACGTTTGACAACCAAGCTTCTCGCGATGAGCACTGGAAAATATTTAGGGAAGATTCTCAATGGAAACAACTCTCTGCCATGCCGGAATATCAGCGCAACGTTTCCAAAAACACGCAGTATTTCTTACGCCCAACTGAGTATTCAGATTATTAGAAAAAATTTCTGTTCAATATTCAAAATTTGGGAACTGGTAATTTTGAATATTGAACTTTGATTTAACCTAAAGCCTAGTGATCCTTCAGGTAATGCTCTCTTAAAATATCTTCCGCAAAGTCATTTGTGAGATCGCGCACGGCTGTATGCACATGATTTGCATTGTTCTGTGTGTTGTCATATTCAATCAGTAACATGGGCCCTTGTATGCGATAGTAGTTTCCGCTACCAGAAACTAACCCTCCTGCCCAAGCAAAAGAAAGATTTTGGAGACCAGACTTCTTTATTTTCTCCATCAACTTGTTGGAAAAACCCAATTGATAATTTCTCACATAAACTTCTATCAACCGCATGAGAAGGTTTTGTTGTGTGTCACTCATATCTTTGTAGCCCAATCCCAAAGGTTCAATCAATTGTGCTTTAGGCTTGTTAACCATAATTATTTCCGGCAGAGCCTTTTCTGAAAAAATTGCTGTTTTCTTTTGCTCTTCTGTAAACGAATTACACAATTCAAAACCGAGATCAGTTTCTAACTTTAAGATTTCCTTGCCTTTTTGTTCGCCTCGTGGAACAGTTCCCGGATTACTTCCCCAAAACGTTGGGGTTGCAGAGCCTATCTCATTGTTAACAGAGGAGAAATTTATGGAAAGATGATGCCCCTCCATTCGCCAGCCCCAGGGCTTATCCTTGGAAGGATTTCCAAAAATAGTGATGTAGTAATTGACCGGATCGCGATACGTATCGTTGGCTCCGCGGCCTTCAATTTCGCGAAGCACATTTTCCAGTTCCATGATGGAGTTGGCTTTTTTAAAGCCTTGCTCACTCAACGAGATTTTAAGCAATGCCAATGCAGCGTTACGCTGCGCGGATGTGAAGGTTTTGAAACAAGCGCCATTTCTTTGAGTAGGCACAAAGTTCCAGTTGAGTCGCTCTTTATCATCCAGTGGATATTGGGCTTTGATCTTTTGTTCAGCATCCAACAAATTTAGAAACGTATTCGCAGCCACTGTGATATCTTGCGCCTGGGCGTGAATGGTTAGCAAACAAAGGAAAAAGAATACTTTTTTCATAATCTTATGAAGGTCTAAACGGAAATTACAAAAAATGAACTCGCTTACCTATTATTCTTTTTTATAAGGTAGATGATCCGATGGAATTATCCTCTTCTCTCATTGCCAAACTCTTATTAGTCTAAATAATTTAGACAGCCCTTGAATACGATCAAGTTTTGCTTGCACATAAACATTTTTATTTTTGATCGACTTATTTAATTGTTGAAGCAGGCTGTCAAGGTTCGCTTGCGAGAGCCCTGCTACCTCAGAGAATAATATGAAAATCAATACTCCCACACTTCGGGCACCATACTTCAATAATTTGAACACCATAGTTTCAATGATAATCTCTCACCCGGAAAATTAGAAGTAAGGCATATATTTTAATATCAGGGGGAACATCTGCACCTGCAGAAAAATTAAGTTCAATTTGTTTAACGCTAATGTTTTTTAACTTCCAATTTAAATAATAGGAAATTTCCAGGGAGTTCTATAATCGGGCTGGATTAATTTATTGGCGGCAGTGTCCTGTCCAAAGTTTTTCGCATCATCATTCCAGAATAATTTATTGCCAGTCCGGTACGAGATATTTCCCATGTGCGCTAGCACTGCAGAGTTTCTTCCAAACTCTACATCACAGATAGGTTGTTTTCTCGTTTTAATACAATCAATAAAATTCTTTACGTGTTTTTCATGGTCTTTAGGATCAGAAGGCTGCAAAGCGATGAGCTCCATCTTTGGCTTTTCACCTTCCGTCTCCGCAATTACTTCCCACCCTTCGCGGTTCGCCACCAGCGTTCCATTGTTGCCAATAAATGCCACGCCATAATTTCTGCCATACGGCCCTTTGGTGATTCCACTTACGTGATCCCACTCTAAAAGAAAATTGCCAAAGTCATAGGTAACAGATTGTGTATCGGCAGTTTCGATTGCATTATTAGGATAAGCATAAATACCACCGGAAGATGAAATGGATTTAGGTGCACTCACATTCATAGCCAGAAGAGGAATGTCAAGAAGATGAACTCCCCAATCGGTCAACAGTCCACCACCTTGTTCCCAGAAAAACCTCCAGCTTCCGTGAAAACGATTTTTATTAAAAGCTCTTTTCGGGGCAGGGCCTAGCCACATATCATAATCTACACCAGCCGGGGCGGGAGCATCCGGAACTTTTGGATTTGCTTTTCCATAATCAAAATAGGCCCAGGCTTTTACTTTTCTTATCGTCCCCAGCTTCCCCGACTTTACCAGAGCAACTATATCTTGCCAATGCTGACCGCTCCGCTGCTGTTGACCCACCTGCACGACCCGATTATATTTGCGTGCAGCTTTGAGCATGATCTCACATTCTGCTATAGAGTTGGCCAATGGTTTTTCAACGTAAACATCTTTACCGGCTTCACAGGCATGAACGGCTATCAGGCAATGCCAATGATCGGGTGTGCCAATAATTACGGCATTGATACTTTTGTCTTCCAGCACTTTTCGGTAGTCCTTAAAAAGTTTGGGGGCTTTACCAGTGATTTTAGTTACTTCTGCTGCGCGTTCATTCAGAATGGTTTCATCCACATCGCATAATGCCACACATTCAATTTCAGGAAATTTGAGATGATCTTTCAGGTTGTACATGCCCATACCTTTGCATCCAATCAGGGCAATGGTAATTTTGTCGTTCGGTGATACAGCCGCATGGACAGGATTTGCAATAAAAGGTGAAAGTGCTGCACCTGCTACCAGTGAGCCAGAATTTTTTAGGAAGCTTCGTCTCGTGGTCATCGATTTTCTATAATTGGTCAGAATTATCAGTTCTTTTTCAAGAGAGTAAAAGGTAGCAAAAATTGAAGATTAATTAAGCCGTATAAAACAAAATTGTGATGCGAGGGGATTCTTTTTAATAATTTGCGACTTGTTAAGTGTTGGAAAGTATAATAAATGAGAAAGCAAATTGTTTTATACCTTAATGATTCTGGAAATTGGGTATTTTGAATGGTAAAAAATTAAGTAAAGTAAGAAATAGTATGAAAAAAATGTGGAGACTGATTTTGTGCGTTTTCATTCTGGCAGTTGGAATGACAGGATGTTTAGAAAAAAATAATATTGAGCCTAAGGTTACGGCCAGTGTTTCGATCTACCATTCATCGCCCGATGCCCCGGAATTGAACATTGTAATTGATAAGAAAGTGATCAATCTTCAGGCTTTTAAGTATAAGAATTATAGCAACTATCTTGAAGTTGAAGCGGGTATACGCAACTTTAGGTTCAATGCCTACAGCACCGGTACTAATTTGGTGGAAACTAATTTCGATTTTGAAGCGAACAAAGTCTATTCACTTTTTGTGATGAATACATTATCAAGAATAGAGTTGTTAAGGACAGTGGATGTTTCCGATCCTCCAGCTTCTGGAAACGCCAGGGTACGCTTTATCCACTTGTCTCCTGATGCACCCGAAATTGATATCATTTGGGGAGGTGAGACCACACCGGTTTTTTCTGGACAGATTTTTAAACAAGCTTCTGCCTTTAAGGATGTTCCTGCGAAAACGTACTCCATGCAAGTAAAAGTCAAAGGAGGAAGCGGAATAACTTTGGTAGTCCCGGATGTTCAAATAAAAGAGGCAGGATATTTTACCATTCTCGTGGAAGGATTTGACATCCTGCCCGCCAACAATGCAAATGCGCTGAGCGCAAGAGTGATAGGAAATTAGTTTTGGTTTTTGAAATAAAGGCGTTTTTGTTATTTGGTTTTGTAAGGTGTATAAAGTGAATGACTATGTATCAATATGAAAAAGTAAGTTCTTCCGAAGCGGTCAAACTGATCGAACATGTTATTAAAGAATCGGAAAAAATAAATAAACCGGTGGTTGTCGCTGTTTCCGGCCCGGAGGGTGAGCTTATTTCGTTTCTGCGTATGGATGGTGCAAATGCAGCTTCTTCTGTTATTGCACAAAACAAAGCTTATACTGCAGCCCGCGATAGAAAGTCAACTCGCGAAATGGGCAAGTATATGCGTGAAAAGGAGAGCCCTCCAGCTTTTTGGGGAGATAAGGGAATTACAGGCTTTGGGGGCGGTGTTCCCATTTCACAAAATGGAAATGTGATCGGAGGCATTGGTGTAAGCGGGCTGTCTCAGGAAGAGGATGAGCGGATTGCGCTCGCTGCTATTGAGGTTGTTTTTAACCATAAGCTCTGAGTATTTTCAAACTTCGGATCACCTAACTCTAAATAAACTTAATTTCTGATGAATCAAAATAAAACAAATTCTGTCTTAGCACTGCTTTTTAGTACTGTATTTTTAGGATTGATATCGTGCAAGCCTTCTGGGCCACCAACCGATCTCACCAAGGAAACTATTATTCCAAAGCCAGTCTCTATAACCGCTACAGGAGGCAGGTTTTCTTTAACAGATGATTCAAATATTTACGTAGAGGGAGAGGAACAACTCAAACAAATTGGCCAATACCTGGCGGATAAACTAAATTCTTCCACTGGTTTTAATCTTCAGGTTTCTTCCACACCTGGTGCTATTGAATCAGGCAACATTTATCTTACTACTGTAGGTGCCGATATTCAATTGGGTGAAGAAGGCTATGAGCTTACTATCACGGAAGATATTATAAAATTATCAGCACCTACACCGGCAGGATTGTTCCGCGGCATACAAACCATTCGCCAGCTATTACCGGCAAAAGTTGAACTTAAAACAGAGCAGCAAGGGCCATGGGAGTTAGCAACAGGTTCTATTCGCGATTACCCGACTTATTCCTGGCGGGGATCAATGTTAGATGTGGCACGTCATTTTTTTAGTGTGGAGGATGTAAAACGATACATCGATTTAATCAGTTATTATAAAATGAATGTGATGCACCTGCATCTTAGCGATGATCAGGGTTGGCGCATTGAAATAAAATCCTGGCCTAATCTTGCTACCCACGGAGGAAGCACACAAGTGGGTGGTGGAAAGGGAGGATTCTATACCCAGGAACAATACAAAGACATAGTCGCGTATGCCCAAGCAAGATACATCACCATTATTCCAGAAATAGATTTGCCGGGTCATATCAATTCTGCATTAGCTTCTTATGGTGAATTGAATGGAGGAACGATTGTTCCAATAGAAGGACGTGTGAAAGTGGATGTTTCTCCAAAGAATGATCTCGGTGGAAAAAACAAACCTACTGAGTTGTACATGGGCACCGAAGTAGGATGGAGCACGCTGCGCGTTGAGAAAGAAGCCACTTTTAAATTTGTTGATGATGTGCTTCGCGAACTCGCAGCCATCACACCTGGCCCATATTTACATATTGGAGGCGATGAAGCTCACGTTACAAAAAAGGAAGACTACATTATTTTCATCAACAGGTTTAAAGACATGGTGAAAGCGCACGGAAAAAAAATGGTGGGCTGGGAAGAAATTGCGCAAGCCAATATTGATTCAAATGTTATTGTACAACATTGGAATTCGCAAAAGTATGCAAGCATGACAGCCGAAAAAGGAGGCAGGATCATTATGTCACCAGCCAAAAAAGCTTACCTGGATATGCAATATGATTCCACGTCCAGGATTGGATTGCATTGGGCTGCATACATTGAAGTAGACAGCGCTTATATCTGGGATCCGGCAACACGCGTGGACGGAATTGCGAAAGAAATTATTCTAGGAGTTGAAGCCCCCTTATGGTCGGAAACAGTCACCAACATGGATGATATTGAATATTTGGCTTTTCCACGATTACCTGGTTATGCCGAGATCGGTTGGTCGCCAGCCGAGGGAAGAACTTGGGATGAATACAAAGTACGCCTGGGTAAACATGGTGCGCGAATGAAAGCACTTGATATTGATTTCTACAAATCGAAGTTGGTGCCCTGGGTGGAGTAGTCCTTAGTTTTTAAAAGTTTCGAGTCTCTGGTTTCGAATTAAGCGAAACCTAAAACTTAGTATTCTTCTTACGCTAATATTTATGAATTGGACAAATGTTTTGCAATATGCCGACAAAGGCAATCTTACACCTCCAAACCGCGTGGTTAAGAGTGATGAGGAATGGAAAAAATTGCTTAGCCCCGATGAATTTTATGTTACCCGTAAAAAGGGAACAGAACGTGCTTTCTCCGGTGAGTATTGTGAAGCGCATGAACCCGGACTCTACGCCTGTCGTTGTTGTGGAACCGTTCTATTTGACTCACGCAAAAAGTTTGAGTCAAGAACAGGTTGGCCGAGTTTTACCGAATCCGTTGAACCCAATGTAATCAAATACACCAAAGACGTTAGTTTTGGTATGACCCGTGTTGAAGTTGAGTGCAGCGTATGTGATTGCCATCTTGGTCACGTTTTCCCCGATGGACCAGCACCAACAGGTTTAAGGTTTTGCGTTAATTCAGCTTCGATTAAGTTGGTTGAGTAGATTTCTGTTATCAGAGAACTATTTATTTTTAATGACAGCAAACACGCAATGAATGTTTAATTGTGAGTCGGTGTTTGCTCTAAATTCGCTAGCTGTTACTTCAAATGCATAAAGACATCCCTGAGGGATTTGATCTTTTTTTGATTTCCACTCAGACTTTATTCAATCTTGAACTTTGAATTTTCTGTAATCCCTTTCCAAGTATCACTGCGGAATGGCACTGCCGGAAACCCTTCTTTATTGAATAAGTTAGCATCTTCGGGATTGTCTGCCCACGCGAATCTCACAGCAACAGGAGTTGTCACCACATCTGAAGAAACAACTACCTCATTTCCTTCCTGCCAGGCTTTTGCATAGCTGAATTTTTGATCGACACCTGCAATTTCAAAACCTTTGAGGTAGCCATATTTATCTTTTGCAAGCAAGCCACTGCCAATGTTATTGAATGAAATTCTTATTCTATTTCCTTCCACTTTCATGGAATGGTAGGTAGGGCCACTGAAAATATTATTTTGCGCATATACTTTATTTAACGCAATGGCAGAAAGGCGTTTGCCCACATCCAATTTATTACGCGGATGGATGTCGTTGGCTTCACCTAGGTCAGTTGCGACAGCCATGCCTGTATTGGGCAATGAGAGTGTCATTGTCTGCGCTTCACGAAGTTCTGCCCACGCGCTACCTTTTTCACTAGTTCCGTTATCAGAATTAAAGCTTGCCAGTTGGACAAAGTAAAATGGAAAATCTCCTTGCTTCCAGTGATTGCGCCAATCTTGTATCATCAACGGAAAGGCAGTACGATATTGATAGGCACGGCCTGCGTTCGATTCACCCTGATACCACAACGCACCTTTTATACCATAGTTAAATAATGGATTAAGCATGGCATTGAATAACAAAGTGGGATAGCTGTTGGGCCCCACTGACGAACTACCAGCTATTAATTTTTCAATGCGATAAACCCAATCCCCGGAAAGGGAGACGGCATTTTTGTCAATCGCCAGTTTCAAATCTTTGGCATCTCCATAAATTCCGCCACCGCCTCCGGTGTCTTCAACGCGCACTGCGATTACATTTCTGCCTTCTTTCAAAACACCGGCTGGTATTTTGTATTTTCTCATCTCATTATATTTATTCTTAGTCGCCCCAATATTTTGACCATTGACAAAGGTTTCATCTGAATCATCTATCATGCTGAGGTCAAGAACTGCTTCTTTACCGGCATCCAAAGCATTAAGCGTAATTGTTTTTCGAAACCATATTAGGCCATCCACCTCACCCAGACCATTATATTCCCATAGTCCAGGTAGCTTCATGACGGGCCATTGACTATCATCGAATGAAAGGTCTTTCCATTTTTCAGCTTCTGATGCCGAAGGCAATGCAAGGTTCATATCTTTTAACCTTTTTATCATAGCCTCATTTTTCTGTTTGGCAAGTGCATCAAGGTCTACTGAAGGCATGGAGGCAATCATATCTTTGAATTCAGTACTCTTCTCAAAAGCTTCACGACTGGTCCAGGTTTCAGAATGTGTGCCGCCCCAGGAAGTGTGAATAAGTCCGATTGGGATTTTTAGT
Source organism: Bacteroidia bacterium (assembly GCA_031419815.1). Lineage (GTDB taxonomy): Bacteria > Bacteroidota > Bacteroidia > Cytophagales > Cyclobacteriaceae > ELB16-189. Next base: position 4,879 of record JANOLM010000315.1, on the reverse strand, counting down.
TTCTGATTTAATTCTCGTGCGAAGAAATATCCGATGGCGGTAAAATCACCTGCTGTCTCAGGAGTACAAATTTTCCAGTCGCCACCTTTTACATCGCCTTCGGGTTTTGCAGATACATGTTTCTGTACAGCAAAGTGACGTATATCAGGATAATTCGCTTGTTGAATTTCTTGCTCAGCATTATTGGAAGCCCGTAATGGCCACTCCATATTTGATTGGCCAGAGCACACCCAAACCTCGCCAATCAAAATATTTGAAAGCGTGATGGTATTTTTTCCTTTAATGATCAATTGAAAAGGACCACCCGCAGATTCAGCATTTAGCGCGATTATCCATTTACCTTCCTTGTCCGCTTTAGTGGATTTTGTTTGCTTGTTGAATTGAACCACCACCTTCTCATTCGGATCAGCCCAACCCCAGATACTGATGGGCTTATTGCGCTGCAACACCATATTATCACCCAGTATTTTAGGTAAGCGTATATCACCATAACTAAAAATAGTAATGCATAATGCAAGTAGAAGTAAAACTTTCTTTTTCATATTGAATTTTATAAGGATAGGCGATTAAGATGTAAACCTGACAGTTAAATTAATAATAAAATACATGGTATCCTTTGTTTTAACATCACCCCTGATTTTCTCACTACAACTTTTCGGCAGCTCAGGCGATATTATGAGAGCTGTTGTGTCGGGGTGCTATACTTTCTTGAAAGGGATATTGAATACAAGGTTAGTTCCCATCCCCGGATGACTATTAATTTCTATGTTACCCCCCAGGCTCTCCGTCCTGATTTTCAGTTGATTTAGACCAATGCCTTTGGACACCATTGTTGGAATAAATCCAATCCCATTGTCCTCTACAACCAGTACCATTTCATTTTCATATCCAAAAAACTGAATGTCAGCGTGAGTGGCTTTTGAGTGTGCTGTGATATTATGGACAACCTCCTGGACAATCCGGTAAATTTGTTGTATTTCAGTGGCATTGAATTTTTCTTCGTAATCATAAAAATGAAGTCGGAAATTGATGTTCGAAATACTTCGGGTGTCACCAATGAGATCCTCCACTAAAGGTCTTAACCCGGAAACGTGAGCAACTGGTGGTGCAAGGTCATGTGATAGACGTCTGATGTCCTGAAGCAGGTTGTCTAAATTTTTCAAGACATTCTTATGATCCGTTTTTTCGAAAGCAATTATTTGTTTGATGGTGCTTAGTTTACTGCCAATATCATCATGTAGTTCACCGGCTATCCTGCTGCGCTCTTTTTCGATGCCCTCAATGTGTTGTTGATACATTTGCTTTTGCTGATTAGAAACCTGGTTCATGAAACTGGTTCGCTCTTTTTGCACCTGTCGAAACAGGACAACCAGCGCTACGGATAGGACAATAGCTTCGAAAAAGTAAGCAATCAAGATTAGATTAGGGCCATTATACTGAAAGAGACCGAATCCATAAATAAGTGAACTGAAAATGGATGCGCAAACCAGGCTTACATAGGCAGTGAGGTAGTAAATGGCTATGATGCGATTTGTGAATAGCGATCGTATGCCGCTAATGGCCAAAAGAATTAAACCAGTAAGTACTACAATATTAACTACAGGTAAAATAAATGGGCTTATGCGGAACATGATGTCCTGTGCAGTTACTCCGGCTATCAGAAGAATGAGCAAAAAGTAGAATATCCCATTTAAGATGCGGTGTATAGCAGGAAGATATTTTTTAGTTTCCAGAAGCCCTTGTGAAAATTTGATTAAAAAGATAAAGATGTAAACGCCAAGTTGAACAATAACAGTAGCATCAAGATTTTCATAACGGGGGAAGAGGTATTGAAACCCATAGCCCTGATCTGTAAATCCGTATAAGGCTGCGGATAAAATGTAGAGGAAATACCAAAAAAAAATACTTTTGCGTAAGACAATCAATGCCGTTAAAGCAAACAGCGCACAAAAGGAAAGAAAGCCAAACCAATAGCCCCAGACTATATTTTGTTTATAATAGTTTTGATGGAGTCTGTCATTTGAAACCAGGTAGATAGGAAGCGTGAGACTATTGATGTGATGCACCATGAACAGAATGTTATAGGATTCTCCGGGTTTGAATGAAAATGGAAAGTCAAAATATCGGTGAGGCGAGGGACGCTGATAGAAATTATATCGAATACCTGCTTCTGATACACCAGAAATATTCGTTTTGTAGTCCGACAACGAATCTTTCGTTACCCGATGAAATATCATTCGGTAGAGGTGCGGCTGCCTGATTTGAAAATACATGTCTTGTTTTTCCGGTGAAGTATTCCGGATAGTTACTGAAAGCCAATAGAATCCGTTTATAGATCCGAAATGAATTTTATTTAGTTTTTGTATGGGCGCTGCTTTTAATTGAAAGACTTTGAACGCAGAGTCGGCTGATAGTTCTGTATCGGATGTAAAATATTGAATGTGCGAATTCAAAGCCAACTCAGAAAAACCAGGTCGAATGATCAGCGTATCTGTGGCTACCTCGCTTTCAGCCTTGAGTGCAGGAAAGGAAAACAGCCCGGTAACCAATAAGAGAATGATGAGTTTACATTTCATCGGACTTTGGGGTTTTGAAAGCAAAAAAAAACCTGAGTGTAAACCTATACCTCCCACGGGGTATTTATTACGGTTCGAGCAAGTGGTTCTCAAAAGCAAAACGAACCAGGTCGGCTGTGTTGGTGATGTTGAGCTTTTTTAGAATATTTTTCCGATGGGTCTTTACCGTATGCAAACTTAAGAAAAGCAGTTCCGCTATTTCCTCGTTTTGTTTACCCTTGGCAACCAAGCAAATGATTTCCGTTTCGCGCTTGGTTAGTTGCATGCGCTCAACAAATGTATCGCGTGTGAGGTCATGTTCTGTTCTCCGCTTTAACAGGCTTTCGTGAAGGAAAAACTCTTGTTGATAAACTCCTGCCAGTGCCTCTTTCAGTTCGCCATTAATGGTGTCTTTTAACAAGTAGCCATTTGCTTTTAACAACCGCGCTTTCTCTATCAGGAATTGGTTGTCGTACATGGTGAAGATGATCACCTTAATGTTCGCATTTTTCTTCCGAATGCTTTGCAGGATATGGAAGCCATCCTCTTTCCCCAGGTTGAGATCTAATAAAACGATGTCAGGATTTTTTTCTGCGATCAGTTGTTGCAAATCAGTTTCTTTTCTGGCGTGCCCCACGATCGTGTATTGAAGTGAGTTGGCCAGCAGCATTTCAATGCCATCCACTACAATTTCATGGTCTTCGCAGATTACAACTTTTTTGGGTGTCATCCTGTGAATTGATTAAGCCTTGCAAAATATACCACATAGGAGGTATTGACAGAAATTTTGGAGTGGAAATTTGTGAAAAATACTCATTAATAGGTATGAAACCTGATGGCAGGGAGGGTTATATCGGCCCATGTGCTTCATTGCTCAATTCCATTTTTGCAAAAAAAGGCAAAATCTGGAATCGATGACCGAACAGGGAAAGGTGGTCTATAGCTGCCCAGAAGATTGGGTATGAAAGGCCGCACACCCATCCATTGGCCACAGCCAATTGCACCAGGTGTATCATTTTCTAAACAACGGAAGGGAGCGACTTCTGATTCGATTCTCTTCGAATATAATAATGCTGCCGGTTTCAAGTTGTGTTTGGATGGTGTCAGTAAGATTGGCGAGCAGCAGTTCAATTTGACGGGTGGATTTCGATCCGAACCTTTTCTAAACAAGAACATAGAAATCGATAGCTGGGGATAAAAACTTATAGCTTACACGTCACCGCACCATAGCAGAAACATTTTGTTGGCTGCCGGCACAATCACTGTGATTTTGTATGTTAAACTAAAAAGTTGTCCACCGCGCTAAACTCATTACATATTACTTCTCAAAATGAACGTTATGTCTGCGGAGAAATATTTATGCTTGTTCAGAAAAATAGTTTGTGAACTTATTTACTTACAAGATAATTCTCATATAGATTAATAACGTTCAATTTTTACTATACAATTAGGATGGGCATATTCAACTTTTCCACTTTCATAAATCTGATTGGCGATTTCCAAAGCTTCAAAACCTGTTTTTACCTTCCTCACTTTGAAATATTGGGTAGAATATTGTGCTTTAACTAACTCCAAATTCATCGTTTCTGCATAATCTATAAAATCAGGTTCTGAAATAATGTTTTCATTATTCTTTGTAAGAACTTCACTTAATAAAATATAATAAGTGTCCGGGTCATTGTCAGAGAAATAAAATACTGGAGTTGCCGAAAAAATCTCATCATCCTCGTTTAGTACTTTAAGGTAATCATTGACAATAGCGCAATCAGTCAAAATTTCATTAATTCTCACACTGATTTGCTTATAGTTATTTGCCATCACATTCATGTTTATGAAGGGATATTTGTTCAAAATAGATTGTGCTAACTCCTTAGTGACTGTATCTTCTTCAAATACAATCCATATCTCAGATAACGATTGTTTAAGAAATATCTTTGAGTTTGGTGTAGTGTAATAGAAATATCCGTTGTCACAGAGCCGTTTATTAGATAACGTTTCGTCCTTCTTACAAGAAACTAATAATGTGAGTCCCATGATTGTCAATAACTGAAATTGAATCAGTCGCCCCATAATTTCATTTTTCTTTTAGACACTACTTTTAGTCGAAAGGTCGCAATGGTTATAAATATTTCTCATTTTGTCCACGGTGCTGGCAGCCAACTGGTGTATAAAACGTAGCGCGGTCTAGGAGCTAAAGCCAAATGATCCCGATAGTTATCGGGAGAATGGCTTTAGCGACCTGCCTGTCCGTCCGTAGCGCCTCGCGAAGGCGGGCCGCGTTTTGTCCCACGACACCGAACGAAATTAAGAAACGAAAACTACAA
>JANOLM010000314.1:0-4100 GCA_031419815.1 Bacteroidia bacterium | reverse complement strand
AACTATTAACGGATTCAGTAATAACAACTTTCTCCATCACGTCCCCTTGACGAATAGTGTCGATCACTTCGTCTCCTTCAAAAACTTTTCCGAACACAGTATGGTTACGGTCAAGGTGCTGTGTAGACTGGCGAGTGTGGCAGATGAAAAATTGTGAGCCGCCCGTATTTCTTCCGGCATGCGCCATCGAAAGAACACCTCTGTCATGATATTGATTTTCTCCCGTCAATTCGCAATCGATATGATAACCTGGACCACCATTACCAATGCCATTCGGGCAGCCGCCCTGGATCATAAAGTTCGGTATGACACGGTGAAAGATCAGCCCATTATAAAAACCCTTTTCCGCCAGGGTTATAAAGTTCTTAACGGTGTTTGGCGCATCCTTTTCAAAAAACTTAATTTTCATTACTCCTTTCTTGGTGTGAATTTCTGCTATCTTCATTGTTATCTTTTTTGTTTATCATGCAAGATAACAGGAGATATTAATTTTTGATATACAAATTTTTCAATTCCTGCTCCAACGCCAAAAACTATGAAGCCCTGTGTAAGTACTAAAAAGATGTACCCCTCTCAAGAAATTGCTGAAGATGCCTTGATAGAAGCCAGGACTCAATTTGAGTACGCGATAAATAAAGGCCCAATAGGTGTCTATCTCTGCGAAGACTGCGGAAATTACCATCTCACTTCGCAAGGAAAAATGAACGAGAGACTCGCCACTCAATTAAAAGACGGCAAAATCAAGCTTCAAAAAGAGGCCAATCAGTGGATGAATAAGATAAAGAAACGCTGATACCTTTTCCTGAAAAATAAAAACCATTATCAGTTCAACTTCAACAGAATTAAGCCAAATTGGGTCGATAAAATAATTTTGTCTTTACCCTGGTTTCCATTTCGGAAGAATGCCGATATACAATCAAATTACCCTACACGTATGTAAGCAATCTTCTTTATTGCAGGTTCACAGACATTTCGTCACGTTTCATTTTCTTTCACCATAAACTAAAACACCTATGATTAGACTAGCACTAGCGGTCGGATTTCTGGCCGTATTCGGTATTGTAGCGTACGTAATCGTATTGCTCCTCACCAACTATTTCTCGAAGAAAAACGATTCAAACAAAAACCCTTAATTCTATGGAACCTATCATCACAAGAAAAACAATTGTAATTGGTGTCCTATCCGTTATAGGATTAATTTTATTTCTCATCATCAATCCCTTTTCGTGGAACGATGCGGGCAATCGCACCGTGGTGGAGCGTACCAATGGCGAGCAGATCGTACAGTTTGCACCTGGGGTATTTTATGCCGGCTTCTTTGCAAAAGAAAAAGAATGGCCCAATCAAATTTCTGTCACTTACCAGGAATCAGTGCCCAAACTGGAGATTGAAGACAACGGTATTGAAGTAGGTCAGATCATGATTCGTTTCAGTGACGCGACTACTGCAGATGTGCGTGGCATTACTCAATTCATCTTACCCGGAGATGAGAAGGAAATGATCCTGATTCACAACACTCACCGCACTCCACAATCACTAGTTGTCAAAAGATTGGCTCCGTATACGAAAGAGTGCCTGCAGTCTTCCGCTCAATTGATGAGCAGTGAGAAACACTACGGTGGAGGTCGTGCGCAAATGGCTCAAGACTTTTTAGATCAGTTAAAAGAAGGCGTGTACTTGTTGCTCACCGAAGAAAATTTAGTTTATGATTCCCTCGAAATGGAAAAGAAAAGAGTTTATCAAACAGAAATTCAATACGATAAAAAAACCTCTTTGCCCAAGCGAAAACTTTCTTCTATCAAAGAGTATGGTATCACGGTGGCTGATGCCGCGATCACCGATGTGGATTATGAAAATAAAGTGGATGAGAAACTTGTGAAGATCATTGACGCAGTGACCAAGTCTTCCATTTCAAAACAGGAGTTAATGACCGCACAACAGCAAACGCTTACTGCGAAAGCTAAAGGTGAACAAGCCCTGGTAGAAATTGAGTATCAGCAGAAGCAAGACCAAACCAAGCAAGTAGTGGAAGCGCAAACCAAAGTGAAAGTAGCCGAGCAAGATAAGCTGCAGCAGAAAATTGCATACGAAGGCGCGATACTAGAAGCTAAAAAAATAAAAGAGCTGGCTGATGCCAATGCGTATGCAAGGCAGCGAATCATGCAAGCCGATGGTGCATTGGAAATGAAATTAAAAGCCCAGGTAGAAGTACAAAAAGTTTGGGCTGAGGCCTTTAGTAAATACACCGGTGCTATTGTTCCCCAGTTCCAGACTGGCGGAGGATCAACCACCAATGGCGCTATTAACTTTATGGACATCATGACGGCCAAAACCGCCAAAGACTTTGCGCTGGATTTGAAAAACAAAAATCAGTAGATGCGAATCTTTAAAACAAAAGAAGCGGAAGAAATTCCGCTCTTTTTCTTGCCTTTTCATGTGATGTGGACTAGTCACCCCTTTCAATTGCCTTGGTGATAGAACCTACAATATCATCTAATTTACGAGTTGAACTTTCGAGATGAGTAACCACATTTTTGCCTTCTTCATCTAATGTGATCGTACGGAAAATATGAACCAAACCAAGAATGCTTGCTACCGGGGCGCGAAGTTTGTGAGCGTTGATAAAAGCATATTCTTCTAACGCTTTATTTTTCCTTTCCAATTCAACCGTGCGCTCTTGTACCAGTTTCTCTAAATTTTCGTTAATGGCTTTTATTTCTTCGGCTTGTACAAGTATGGCTTCATTACTAGCTTTAAGTGCAAGTCTTGCTTTTATTTCTTTTACCGTAAGATCATATCGCGCTTTGATCAGAATAATCATAAAAGCACCTACTGCAATCAAAAGAAGTCCTCCTCTTACAAAAAACAAATCCTTATCTAATGCGGTATTTAAGCTGAGAAAAAATGCTGTAGCAACAGCGGAAAGCAAAACAACAAATACCGAATAGGTCCATCTCCATAGAATAAACATTGCACCTCCAATAAGCAATGCCATGTAATTCAAACTTTGCCCCAGTATAATATCATTGCTGATGAGGCTATACGTGTATGCGTTTTGTAGCGAGATCAATAGAAAGGGTACGAGTATAATTACGTATGTTGATAATGCAAATTTTTTGCGTACAGCAAGAAGGGTTAAGGTAATGGCAGCAATTGACAACCGAATTATCAATAGTTGACGCCAATCATTTGGCATATTAATATAATCAGTAAATGCAAAAAGCGGGTCAAAAAAAACAGCTATCCAGGCGCCAATTACATGGTACTTAGAGGAGGTTAGCTCTAACTCTTGTTTCCATAAAAAGAGATTAACTCCCGAAGGATGATAAGAAACAGTATCACTCATGTTTACGAAATCGGGTGCGGCTAATGAAATATACGAATTATACTATCCAAGTGGATTTCTACAATTTATCTTAAAAAAATAAGCTGAAAGTTGTATCTGGCGCAGTTACATCAATCATCTTAACTTTGCATAACATACTTTTTTAAGAAAGATTGTGAATCTAGCACTTCAATGTCTGAAAAGAAAAAGTCATTTCTATCTTCGGTAATAATGCATTTGCAAGCGACCGCTTCTGCGGAATAATATTCCAGTCCGTCTTCAAAATCGTAAATGGATTTATTTTGAATAGTTTTAACAACACTTGATTTATCGGCAGGGGCAATTTCAATCTTAGTGCACAGGATTTCCATTTTCTGTTTTGCTTTCACCGTTCCGCTTTTCTTTTCAGCAAAATAAAAAGCAATGGCAAGGCAAATAGGTGACGTATAAACTTCAAACGTTGGATTGTCCATCAAACTCATCACGCGCGAAGAATACGTGAAAAGAGGATATTCCTTATTCAATACAGAAACCAAAATATTCGCATCCAGAAATATTTTCATTTCCGCGATTTGTAGTATTCCTTTTTGAGTGACTTACGCGAAGGTGTTGTTTTTTGATACTTCACTTCACCTTCGGCCAATATGCTTACCCAATTCGCAACTGGCAAATCTTCCAATTGCTTATAATGGCTGTTCGTGATTTTACTATATAGATATTCAGTGAGCCTGGACAAGCTAATGTTATTTTCATCGGCAAATTTTTTGGCCTTACC
>JANOLM010000313.1:0-5732 GCA_031419815.1 Bacteroidia bacterium | reverse complement strand
TATGAATGATTTGATAAAGCGAATACAACATTTTTTCGAGGAACATGCTTTTGGTGTGTGCACCAGGCTTGGAGAAAAGATGGGGATTGCCACCTCTAGTATCAGGCTTTTCTTCATTTATGCCTCCTTTCTCACGTTCGGGTCACCAGTTATTATCTACTTAGGGCTAGCGTTTATTATGAATATGCGAACACATTTGCGCAGGCGTAGCACTATTTGGGATTACTGATCTTGAGGCCATTTCGTGGAATCAAAAACTTCAGATTTTTAGATCACCAAAATTTCGTCTCCTCTTCAAGTAGTAATCATAAATGATAAGGCCTTTATAATCATTCTTCACCGAAAAATTTGGGATTTCATTCTTTAGCAAGTTTCTCTTTTTTATCTCTCTCTTTAAGGAAGCCACGAAATTGAAGTGTGCTTTTAGAACGGCAATCCCATTAGCACCTGATCCTTCCAATAGGAATTTTGCGGCAGCCACCCAATCTAATAACATCCGAACCGGAAACTTCCAAAGCAATTGGCCCGAACTAAAATGTTTGAAAATAAGGCTAAGCCCATTTCTAAAATTTAAATAAGTCTTTCGGGGATTTGTTGCTGACAATGTTCCCCCTCCAACATGATACACTGTGCTTGCACCTTGGTAAAACACAGAATATCCAGCCCGGTTAAGTTTCCAACATAGGTCAATTTCTTCCATATGTGCGAAAAAGTCTTCATCCAATCCACCCATTTTTTTAAAGAGTGCTGCCTTTACAAACATGCAGGCGCCCGTTGCCCAGAATACCGGAAGGTTATCATCATATTGATGATTGTCTTTTTCAAGTGAATTAAAAATCCGGCCGCGGCAAAATGGGTAGCCTAGTGAGTCGATGAATCCTCCGGCTGCACCTGCATATTCGAAATTTTGTCTTTCGGAATAGGAAAGGATTTTGGGTTGAGCCGCTCCGATCGAGGGATTATTTTCAAACAGTGAGATAACGGGTTCAATCCATTTCTCAGTTACTTCTACGTCCGAGTTTAGCAGCACAAAATATTCTGCTTCTATTTTTGAAAATGCGTAATTATAGCCTCCGGAAAATCCAAGGTTACCAGGAATCCGGACTACTTCAACTTGCGGGAATTCTTTCGTTAAGACATCGACCGATCCATCAGAAGAATTGTTATCAGCAACTATGATTTTTGCCTTACCACTAAATTTTAGAACAGAAGGAAGAAACTTTTTGAGTAGTTCCTGGCCATTGTAATTAAGAATGACAACGGCAGTCTGGGTCATCCCAACATTGAGCTAAAATCCATTCCTGGAATATTGGGCAGTATGCCTTCGGTGCTTTTTCGGATTTCTTCTTTGGCAAGAACTTCTACTTCGTCCGATGCTTTATTGACAGCGGCCACAATTAAATCCTGAATCAGGACTTTATCTTCGGATTTTAAAATGGCCGGATCAATATCAAGGCTTATTAAAAGTTTCTTGCCGTTTACAGTAGCTTTCACCATGCCACCACCTGATTCAGCGGAGGCTTTGATCAATGCTAAATTATCCTGTGCTTCTTTCATGCGGGCCTGCACTTCTTTCACTTTGCCCATCATTTTCATCATGTCGAACATAAAACGCGTTTTTAATTTCCGTTTTAAACCTCCAAGGTCTTTTCGCTTTTGTAAAAAGACCTTGGAGGTTTCTTTTTAAAATCTATTTAGTCAGCAGCATCACTGTACCGGATCTGTTGAAATGTTGCCCCGCAAGATTACTAATATCAGCTTTCCAGATGTAAGCACCTTCGGGTAAAATCAACCCATTTCTTTTCCCATCCCAAGATTCGTTTTTTTCAGTAGTAAAAATCATGGCTCCCCATCGGTCAAAAATACTCAATTGAATTTTTACAATAAATTCTCCGGTAACCGTGAAAGAGTCATTAAGCTTGTCACCATTGGGTGTAAAAGCTGTTGGGGAAATAAGATGGGTCTCTTTCACAAAGGATACTGAATTGGAGATAGAAGTAGTCACACCGGTTTCTACAGGTGTTGCTACAATTTTATAAAGCACAAATTGATTTTTTGGGTCAACCTGATCATCCACCAAAAGAGTGTCAGTGCCAACATCAAATTTTTTAATGAGATTATTTCCCAGGCCATACTTCTCAACAGTGTATTTCGTCACGCCTTGCTTCCAACCGGTATAGCGGCTCCAGTTGAGTGCAATAATATTTTTATTATCTATCGTGCCATAAAGTCGTATGGGGCAAACAGATGCTCCGGCAGCACTTAGGTTTCCACACTTGTCTTTGTAATTAATAACATAACAGAAATTGAAACTGGTCTGGTAAGCCGGATCCTTGAACTTCTTGTCTGGTGTTTCGCCCACAAAGATTGATTGACTTGAAAGTTGTGATCTAAACACATTAAAACCAGCTGAGATAATTTTGGGATCAAGTAACCAAGTGAGTTCAGCCCCTGTGTCGCTCACTACTGAACTTACGTTGTCAATAGTTGGTGGTATATCGGTGTTGAAAGCTACCCCACACTTTTCTAAAGAGAGGCTTTTGGCTCCTGTGGAATATCGGCTAATGACCTGATAACAATATTCTATTTTACAGACTGCATCCTTATCATCAAAGGAAAGCGGGGCGCCCGGTATGGTAGAATATGTAGAATTATCACGCAGGATTTCCATGATAGAAATACCTGCGGTGGAGGTAGTCCAAGATAGTTTGTTCACTCCGCTCTGAATATTCAAATCAAAATTCTGACTGCAGATGGTGTTGGAATATGTATTTGTATTGGCGCAAGGATCATAAGAACTCAATCGGAAGCAATAAAAATTATCATCTACTTTCAAATTGGGGATCACCAAAGTGGTGGCTCCAAAAACAGTTTGAAAAAGTTGAAATGAACTGCCTGAGTTAACTCCAATCTCACTGCGATATTGAATATTGGGTTGTATGGGAAAATCCAGCTTAATGGTGGCTGCGTCTGTAGTGGTAAGTGTGGATATGGAAGTAGCTGGCAATAAATTTATCGCTGTAAAAGTTTGAGTTTTAGTGGCGCAGTTGTCAGCAGAATTCAAATCGCGTCCACGCACTGTAATAGTTTTAATTCCTGATGAGCCATAAGAGTGAGGTCCCGCTAGAATAGTATTGCTGAAGGGCAAAATGTATTCAGGTGGCGCAACACCGTCAAAATCGATGACGTATTGGTCGTAGTTATTGTCATTAACTTTTACCTGAGCCTTGTTACTGGCGCAACTGTAAATGTCAAAATTGGGCTGAATGTTTTGATCCACTGTGATGGTGATATCGTCAGCCCCAATGCTTTGGTACAGAATTGAAAGTTTAAAAGTGCCAGGCGTTGTGTAGGTATGTGTGTAAACATTTTGTTGCTGGCCTGTGCCTTCAAAATTCATTTCACAAGGCTTTCCAGGAGTGCAATCACCACTGGTAATAAGATTTGCGTCCGTGATTGTAACCGTGAATGGAGCGCACCCTTTTTTCTGATCTACCTGAAAACGGCCAAGGCGGCTTTTATATGGCGACTGCGCCTGAGCAGCCAAGCCGATGAATGAAGCAATTATAACAAGAATGATTCCTCTCACGCCTCTAAGGTAGTTTCTTTCAAAAACTTTTCTGCTTTCACTATATCGTCATGCAAAACACGATCTGTTTCTATAAACGGAACAGTCAGCCGGAAAGTATTCACAAATTTCTCTAGCGCAGGTGATGTTTTCAAGGGTCTGCGAAAATTCAATGCCTGAGCGGCTGTAATCAATTCAATGGCCAATATGGAATACACATTATTAGCAACCCGATACGCTTTCGTGGCAGCATTTGCACCCATGCTCACGTGGTCTTCCTGTCCGTTGGACGAAACAATAGAATCCACCGAAGCGGGTGTACACAGTTGTTTGTTCTGGCTCACAATGGAAGCGGCTGTATATTGAGGTATCATCAAGCCGGAATTGATACCTGGATTGGCAACAAGGTAATTCGGCAAATCGCGCGATCCGGAAATCAATTGATAGGTTCGCCTTTCCGAGATACTTCCTAGTTCAGCAAGAGCAATTGCCAGAAAATCCAGAGAAAGCGCCAACGGTTGGCCGTGAAAATTTCCGGCTGAAATAATCTTATCCTCTTCCGGGAAAATATTGGGGTTGTCTGTAACGCCATTGACTTCCGTTAACACAATTCCTGAAACATATTGAATGGCATCGTCACTTGCGCCATGCACCTGTGGAATGCACCGGAATGAATAAGGATCTTGAACGTGTTTCTTGGGTTGTGTAGAGATGGCACTTCCTTCCAGTAGCTTTTTTACTTCACGCGCTACTTTTATTTGTCCTTTTTGCGGACGAATGTTGTGAACTAGTTCATCAAAGGGTTCGATCCTTCCGTCAAAGGCATCCAGCGAAAGCGCACCAATGATGTTCGCTAACTTTAAAATTCGATGTGAGTGAAGTAAGCACCAAACGCCATAGGCGCTCATAAACTGCGTGCCGTTAAGCAAAGCCAATCCTTCTTTTGCTTTGAAATGAATTCTTTGCCAGCCAAGCAAGTGTAATACTTCTTCGCTCGAATAAATTTTACCTAAATACTGAACTTCACCTAACCCAATTAATGGAAGTGATAAGTGAGCAAGTGGAGCAAGATCACCAGAAGCGCCCAATGATCCCAGTTCAAAAATTCTTGGAAGCACACGCTGGTTGAACATGTCAATCAATCGCTCAACAGTTTCGGATTGCACACCGGAATAACCGTACGATAAAGACTGCACTTTTAAAAATAGCATCAGCAATACAATCTCGCGCGGTACTTCAGCACCAGTTCCGCAAGCATGTGACTTTACTAAATTCTCCTGCAGCTTTTCAAGGTCTTCTTTTGGGATGTTTTTATTATAAAGCGAACCGAATCCTGTATTGATTCCATAAATCGGATTATTGGAAGATGCCAGTTTCTGATCCAGATACTCGCGACAGCGAATGATCTTCTGTCGTGCATCTTCCGATAACGCAATTTTAGAATGACCGTGAAGAACGTGGTCGAGTTCTTTCAGCGTGAGGGGTTTGTTGGATATGTGGTGCGTTGGCTCCAAATAGTTAATCGTTATCAGTTAATAGTTAATGGTTAATCGTGAAATGGTTCGTCATTGTGGCTCTTGTTTTACTATTAACCATTAACTTTTTTCTTTTAACTGTTTTACAATTTCATTCAATGATAACTTCTCCTGCTCTCCCTTCTCCATGTCTTTGATTGTTAACTGGCCATCTTTCATTTCATCTGATCCAATGACGATTACAAAAGGAATCATTTTTTTATTGGCGTAGTCGAGCTGCTTCTTTAGTTTGATTTGATCGGGATAGATTTCTGTGGCTATTCCATTTTGCCTTAAGTCATGCGCTACCTTTAACCCATAGCGCATAGTTTCTTCATCTAAATGTGCAATCATCACAGTTGAGGAAATTTGTGCTTCCTTCGGGAAGAGTTGAAGCTCTTCCATAGCATCATATAATCGATCCACTCCAAAAGAAAAGCCGACACCTGAAACGCCTGGTAAACCGAAGTTGCCAGTGAGGTTGTCATAACGCCCACCTCCACTTACGCTGCCGATGGATACGTTGTTGATCTTTACTTCAAAGATACAGCCGGTGTAGTAGGAGAGACCCCGCGCCAATGCAATGTCAAACTCAGCATGGTCTTCGGTTACTCCGTAGCTTCCAAGCAAGCTCAATACTTCCTTAAAAT
>JANOLM010000312.1:0-2130 GCA_031419815.1 Bacteroidia bacterium | reverse complement strand
TATGACCCTGCGATAAATGTCGGGTATGTATTCCTGGCCAACCTTATCGCCAATTCTTTTTTCATTCTTTTCTTTTTAAGAACGCTACTTAGTTGGAGGCCGGCTTATGATAATGAAATTTCACCTGTCATGCTTCGGTATGCCTACCCGGTAATGTTAACGGGTGTAGCGGGCATGACCAACGAAATGTTTTCCCGTATCACCTTAGAATGGTGGCTGCCTGACAATTTTTATGGCAACCTCTCCAAAAAAGATGCACTTGGCGTTTTTGGGGCGTGTTATAAATTTGGCGTATTTATGCTTCTTGGTGTCCAGGCTTTTCGTTATGCGGCAGAGCCATTCTTTTTTTCTAATGCTACCGACAAAAATTCACCGAAACTCTTCGCTAAAATAAATCACTATTTCGTGATCACCTGCTGCATCGTATTGTTAGCTATCAGTATCAACCTCGACATTTTAAAATATTTTATTGATGAGGACTTTTGGATAGGCTTATCCATTGTACCCATTCTATTGGTCGCGTACTTATTTCTTGGCGTATACTATAACTTTAGTGTGTGGTTCAAATTGACAGATAAAACATATTATGGTACATGGATCACCGTAGGGGGTGCTGTGATCACCATCAGCACAAATTATTTTCTCATTCCAATATTTGGATATACCGGCAGTGCGTGGGCGGCTTTGGCTTGCTACTTTTGCATGACTGTTAGCTGCTTTGCCATCGGGCAAAAAATTTATCCGATCCCTTATAAAATTATTCCGAGTCTGGTCTATTTGATGGCTACGTTGTTCTTGATCTATTCCGTCAATTTAATTGAAATCCCACATCAAGCGCAGGCTACAGCATTTCACGTTTTGATAATTCTAATTTTTATAGGATCTGTTTATTTGCTGGAGAGGAAGAACTTAAGTCACGAAACTTAACCTTATTCCCTTGCCTGGATCTGTATCCATTTAGATCGATAGAAATTTAGTTAGGGTGTCATAGGTGCATAGACCCTGGTATAGTTTTTTTAGTGCAAGTCAGGAACATATAGAATATTGAGGAGAATATTTTGTTCCGATGGTATTTTTATGAAAAATGGGTGCTTGTTTCTAGCGATATTGCAACCCTATCGAGACCTTACTTTTTAATCATTGCCAACACATTAAATTATTTTATCCGTTAGATACTTTTAGTCATTTTCAATTACTGCTTTTTTTATGAACATCATTATCCCCATGGCCGGCTTGGGCAAGCGCTTAAGGCCACATACACTTACAACGGCCAAACCGCTGATTCCTATTGCGGGCAAGCCCATGGTGCATCGCCTGGTAGAGGACATTGCGAAAGTCTGCCCTGAGAAAATAAATTTCATTGGGTTTATTGTTAATCCTGGTTTTGGCAAGCAGGTGGAAGATGATTTGAAAGCGGTTGCACAAGCGGTGGGCGCAGAAGGAAAAATTTATTATCAGGAAGAAGCTCTTGGAATTTCACATGCATTGCTTTTCGCGAAAGAATTGTTTCAAGGGAAGGTGATTGTTGCTTTTGCGGATACCCTTTTCAAAGCCGATTTTAAACTGGATACATCGCGAGATGGTACAATCTGGGTGCAGAAGGTAGAGAATCCATCTCAATTTGGTGTTGTGAAATTGAACGAACGGGGTGAGATCACGGAATTAATTGAAAAGCCCTCCACCTTTGTTTCTGATCTCGCAATTATTGGCATCTACTTTTTTAAGAAAGGCGAAGTGCTTCGCGAAGAAATGCAATATCTGATTGATAACAACATCAGAGAGAAAGGAGAGTTTCAGTTCACCACGGCCTTAGAGAACATGAAAAAGAAGGGAGCCATATTCATCCCTGGGCAGGTGAAGGAATGGCTCGATTGCGGTAATAAAGATGTGGTGATTCAAACCAACCAACGTTACCTGGAATTCATTAAAGACCAACCTTTGATTTCTTCCAAAGCGAAGGTGATTAATTCAGTCATTATTCCGCCCGTGTTCATTGGAGATGACGCCATAATTGAAAACTCCATAATCGGGCCTCATGTTTCTATTGGCGCATACACCAACGTGCGGGATTCGCGCATTTCCAATTCCATTATTCAGAAGAACTGTTCGGTGAACACCGCCATTTTGAAC
>JANOLM010000311.1:0-7564 GCA_031419815.1 Bacteroidia bacterium | reverse complement strand
AATGAAGCCCTCAGGCGGTGGTGGTGTATAGGAAGAACTAATTTTTAGTATTTGCGCTACCAGAGTAGGATCTCCCGGTATCCAGTTTCCCATCACTATTCTTCCCCCTTTGCGGGTAACACGAACCATTTCCTTAGCCACCTCAAAAGGCCTAGGAGCGAACATAGCACCAAAGATGCTTACCACCAGATCAAAACTCTCATCCTTCAGTCCATTCAAATCTGTTGCATCACCTTCCTGAAAGGTACAATTAGTAAGTCCTTCAGCTTTTGCTCTGATGTTTCCTGCTGCAACGAGATTGCTTGCTATATCAACACCAGAAACATTGGCACCAAGTTTTGCTTCAGGTATTGCCGTGGTGCCATCACCGCAACCGAGATCAAGAACGGTAAGACCTTTTGTAATTCCCAGTTTGGCAACCAGTGCCGCACCGCTTTCCCTCATACTTTCTGCAATTCGGGTGAAATCGCCTTTTTCCCATAATGCTTTGTTAGGATTCATAATGTTTTATTTTTAGAATGTAGATTAAAAAAATAATTGAATACAATGAGATGACATAGGCAAACTTACGCTAACTTTCCAAGACCTTGTTAATATTTTCCTGACCTACCCGTTTAAAACTACAAAACAAAAAGTTCGGTGTCGTGTTGAATGGTATCTTGTGGTCTTCTGTCATACACTTTAATTTTTAAAAACCGTTTTGCAGTTGCTCTTGTAATTCTTCTTACACAAAATTATTCTTGATTTCGATTTCGCCAGTTTCCCTTTGTCCAAAATGAAAAAAATTCGTACTTCGCACGATACATAATTGTTGTTGGGGTGATTTTTTAAATAAACTTTATTTTAAATCTAAGGAGAATTTGTCTATTGAGCCACCGCATGGTTGCCAACGTTGGTGTATGAAACGTAGCGCGGTCTAGGAGCTAAAGCCAAATGATCCCGATAGTTATCGGGAGAATGGCTTTAGCGACCTGCTCCGTTCTGTCCCCGACACCGAACGAAATTAAGAAACGAAAACTACAATGCAACACAGAAACAGCGCTATGTTTTATACACTTTGTTATGGCGCGTGGTTTCTTGTCCTACTTTATTTTCGAAACGTTTCTGTCGTTGTACTTTATAATATACTCTGCTAATTTTTTATTCTTTTGTGACTCCTTCTTAAACTCAGTCAGTAATTCTGGGTCGTCAGATGTCAGAATCTTTTTTATTAATCTTTTTGAAAGGAAAAATGTCTTTCCGGTATTATAGTTAATGATTATCTCGTCATTGTATGGATAAGGAATAGGTAATATCATGAAAGGAAATGTCGTTGTCCCAAAAGCTATTCTTGTTCCTTTCTCTTTAAAGTAACAATATCTCCCTTTCTCTAAAATCTCATTGTACTTACGCCAACTCACGAATATTTTGGTCCCGTCACTGAAACCCCAAATTTCACTTTTCCTTATTTTTCTTTGTTTCCCTGTTTTCTTGTCCGTCACCCAAAGATTTTTCTTGTCAAATGTAAATTTGTCCCGAATTGAAGGGTTGTTATATTTAAATTCTTCAAACGTTTTATAAATTCCTTTCTGATAAGCTGTCGTGTTTATAATATAATTGTCCCAGTTTTTTAAACTGTCACTTTTAAGTTGAGCAATGGTGTCAAGTTGTCCAAATAACAGAATGGCAAATAGAAGTCTGCACATAAATTTATAATCGGTTACTGGTGGAGTAATTTTAATTGAAACCATGCGCCATAACGTTGGTGTATGAAATGTAGCGCGGTTTAGGAGCTAAAGCCAAATGGTTCCTAGTCTCGAGGGAAGGAATGGCTTTAGCGACCTGCCGGGTTTTGTCCCACGACACCGAACGAAATTAAGAAACGAAAACTACAATGCAACACCGAACCAGCGCTATCTTTTAGACATTTTGTTAGCGGCTGGCTACTTCTCTACTTTGTCCAGTTTGTAATTTCGAGCCCTTTGATTCTTTTAAAATGGTCGGTGTTATTTGTCACCAATTGAAGTTCACTCGTCATTGCAATACCGGCAATTAAAGTGTCTGTGTGTCCAATTTCAGTTCCTTTTTTTCTTAGGTCAGCTTGAATAGCTGCCGCTGTTTTCGCCATACGTAATGTCAGCGGAATCACTTTGTTTAACTCCACAAACTCTTCAAATCTTATCATCTGCTTTCTTGCGTCTTTGTATAAAAGCCCATTAAGGATTTCATAGTAAGTAATGATGCTCAAGCTTATAAAACCATACTCTTTCAAATGTTCATCAACTTTGGCAATAACTTTTGAATTTCCTCGTAAAAATTCAGAAAGAATATCCGTGTCCAATAGAGATGGCTTCATAGGTCAATATTGCGGTCGAAGAGGTTTACTCTTGCTTTCTTTGTCTGATTAAGAAAGTCCGAGTAGTCCTTGTTACTCATGTCACCAAACGCTCCACCAAAAGAGATAATTTTCTTCCTTAAAGCCTCTGTTTGTTTGGTCTTAGGCGTCAATGAATGGACAAATTGGTAAAGTTCCTCAAGCCTATTAACCGGAACGTTTTTCAACTCTTTTAATATGGTATTTATCGTCAACATTGTCGTACAGAATTTTGTCAAAGGTAAGAAAAAATATGTCGCAGATTTCGTGGGGAATTTTGGTCGGTTGGCCGAATCTGTTGCTTTGCCTCAGCAGTCCAACAAGTCTAATTTTCATACTCTACTTTTTTTTAATTATGGCACACAACGTTTGTGTTTGCGCAGTGGTGGGCTTTTGAAAATGTATTTGTCCCACGTGACCAAACGTTGAAACGAAGATATAAACTTATAGCTTACACATCACCCCACCATTGCGCAAACATTTTGTTGCCAGTAGTGCATCAGTCCGCCACTTTGTATGAAACCACATAAAATCTTTGATTAAGATTAATTGTTGTCGGATGAGTCTGCTTCCATTTTTGAAATCCTTCAAAGTCCAATGTCATTTCATTTGGAACTATCATAATCATGCTGAATTGATCCATAACGAATTCCTCTAAAAAACCGGCATTGATTATCTCGTTTAGTTCATTTAGGTAGTCAGTCGTACTTTGTTGTCTATTCCATTTTTTTCTCTTCTCAAATTGAACAAATTCTTTTAAGGATTCAACTTGAAGTTCAAGGTATAAGTCTGGAAATCCAGCAGCTCGTTCTAAGGAGTCAACATTGTCAAGAGCCCAACCTATTTTTTTATAAGCACTTCCCATTGCAGACCCAAGCATTAACGAGTCTCTAAATGCGGCTTTGGCGAAATAAACACTTGCCTTAGAGTCCAACGGGAAAAGTTTTACAAGTCGTGTTGGTTGAAATGATTCTAAAACGTCTCTCTCAAGTGTATTGATTTGTGTTGTGTCAAGCGAATTGGATGTGATCCGTATCTTAAAAAACCATTGTCCACATTCAAAGAGAGTTAATTGAGTCTTTGGTTCGTCTGGGCTGATTGCAGTAAACCCGTTAATTTTATATCCATCTTTTTTAAAGAATTTGTATGCTTGTTGTGCATGAAGTCCACTTTTTGATGCGTTTGCAATGTCCTGCATTGCTTGGAAGTATTGATTTCTCAGACGTCCTTCACTTCCTTCTCCAGCGGGATATAAGTAAATGGAAAGTGTCGTCTGTCCACTCTTATAAGTTGAACCGATGTTCTCCTTCTTCTTGTCAAATGAGTAAACACCTTGTCTTTGGTAAGAACCAACATTCTCTGGAAACTCAGTCATTGTCGGTGAGTGAACATAAGTCCCCTTAACCTTTAATTGTTTTGGTTGTCCTTGAGTCTGGCCGTAACTTATTTGTACCAGTACAAAAAGTAAAATTAGTGTCCCTATCTTTCTTGTCATTGTTTCGAAGACGAATTTTTATTGATGCATTACTGGCAACGTTGGTGTATAAAACGTAGTGCTGTCTAGGAGCTAAAGCCAAATGATCCCGATAGTTATCGGGAGAATGGCTTTAGCTCCTGCCACATTTTGTCCCACGACACCGATCGAAATTAAGAAGCGAAAACTATAATGCAACACCGAACCAGAGCCATGTTTTATAACATTTTGTTGTGGGTCGGGCCATTAGATCAATCTCTTTATTTCACTTTGTCAAAACAAAGAGAGCTCGCCAGGTAAACCAACGTGTTTGGAGAATTCTCGTCAATTTTCAATGTCAGATCCTTTCTTTTAGTCTGGTCAATGCGCGAGTATTTCAATTCAGAGTCAGCATATTTCCAGGCAATGTCAAATTGTTTCTTAATGTCTTCAGCTTCTTTTATTTTATTTTGCCCTTTCAGGCTTTCATAAAGTCCGTTAAGTGAAAAACCATTTTTTGGCCAGTAGGTTAAATCTTCAAGGTAAATCTTTTCAGCACCAACATAGTCCTTGTAATTCATAAGAGCATCACCCAAAAGATGCCTTACTGAAAAAAACCAATCAGGAGGTTCATTGTAATTTAAACCGTCTTCCAATTGAATAGCTTGTTTCAAAAGTTCAATTGCCGATTGATAGTCGCCACTCTTTGCGTGCAATTCGGCATCTAAAACGTTCGATGCAATTTTACATACCTGCTCGGCCGGATTAATTGACCAAATGATGATTCGCTTCACGTCCTCGGATTCACTTAATTTCTTTAGTGAGTCTAATTCATTTCGGGCGTCATCGGGTTTGTCCATATTAGCATAGGCCATTCCTCTTGCATAGTGCCAAATGGCTTTGGGATAGGTCAGGTCATCATCGGGTTTTGGACTTGCAAGAATCTTTTCCCATTGTTCAAATTTCACAAGCACGTGCATCGGGATAGTTGCGTAATGTAAAACTGTTTCATAACCTGCTTCACGAAAATACTTTTTGTCCAGAATATTTACGGTTTTGTAAGCCGCTTCAATCGATTTTGAACCTCTCCCTTCAAAAGTTGCTGTCGCGGAAAGAAAATGGTAGTTGTGTGGATAATAATACTGAGGGTATACCCCTTGCGATTTACATTCAGCAATGTAGATGCTATCCGCAATCACTGCTTGCTCATTGGCAATGGAACCTTCGTGGTAGTCTCCTGTATTTATATAAATGTGTGACGGCATGTGAACCAAATGTCCTGCCGATGGAACTAAGGTCTTTAATCTTTCAGCACTCGCCAGCGCCTTTTCAACATCTGGAGCTGCTTCCGTTGCATGCAGATAGAGATGATTTGCTAATGGATTTTTTGGATTGATTGAAATAGCTTTCTCAAGCACATCAACCAACTCTGAAGTCCAGGGCCTGGGTTCGCCTCCTTTTTTTGAATAAAAATCCCATGCATGCAAATTCATAATGGATTCGGCATATAGCGTGGCCACAAAATCATTCTCTGGAAATTCGGAATAGACTGCTTTCATCGAAACAGAATAACCTTTATCGTTTGTTGTTAATGAGTCGGTCGGAAATTTAATTTGGATGGCCTTGATAACGGCCATTTCCCATGGAGTAGAATTGCTGCCGAACCTTACAGCATTTTTAACTGCATTCTTTATGTCATTGATGGCGCCCATGTTTTCGCCCCCGGAATTGTAGTTAGGGCCAAGTACATAAGCAATGCCCCAATAACCCATGGCAAATGTCGAGTCTTGGCGTATTGATTCGCGAAATGACCGTTCGGCTTCGGCATGGTTAAAACCGTTGGCCATTATTATTCCCTGGTTGAAAAACAGTTGGGCGTACTCAGCCTTGGTCGTTACGTTAACTTGGTAGTCGCCAATATTTTTAAGAACAGGCGCTTCAAAAGTTGGCTTCTTGTCTGAACATGTTGTCAAAACAAGAATGAATAAAAGGAATAGAGGGAATCGTTTCATGTCAATATTTCGGTTGATGTCTGATAATCTCAGCCCTCCAAGCTCTTACATTCTCTAAATTTGTTTTACGTCTATTCTCGTCTGGGTCAATCTTATACTTCACTTCCTTTAAATTATCAACATATTCTTTAGGAAGTCCGTTTTCCTCAGCTCCATATATTACATACTCTTTGTACCAATCGTAGGGAAGGTCATCTTTAGCCAAGTACTCGTCAGAATTCGAAATATATGTCTGTACTTCATGGTACTCATGCTCAGAGTCCATAACATTTACTTGTAATCTGTCATAACCTTTGCCTTCATATTCATCCAATTTTAGAATATCGCTTTTACTTATTTTATAAATCACTCCCCATACCCAGTCATTCGGGTCGTTAGTTTTAATGATATTTGCTTTAGCTGAATTGTCTCTCTTGCTTTTTTTGTTAAAAATTAACTTGTGACAAATTAGTCTTGCAATTTTAAATTGCCTGGCAGTATCAACTCTATTCTTTAATCGTCCGCTTGACATATTAGATCCGTACGTAAATAAGAGTGAATATTCATTCTTCATAGCTTGTTCATTTATTCTGCGAGTCAGAAAGTCATTCAGCTCTATTGTTTGCTTTAAGTCTAAATCTATAGATCTTGAATAGTCTTTGAAAGATGGTGAAGTGTAACCGAAATAAACACTCATTATAAAGGATTTTGAATAATCCAATTCGGTAAAACTTATCCTTGCTCCTTCGTCTGGTAAATCAATTGCAGTGTCTCCCCAAAAACTTGTCCCGTTTCCTGGTCCTCGCCTTATCTCAAGGCCCCGTGAGTTATGTGATTTACTTAGTTCTGTCATATTAATTTAATTTTGTTCAAAAGTCTTTGTACCCTACAATAATCACTGAAACTAAAGTGGGCTCACGTGCTGTCAGGTCTTCCGACCTGACATATAGAACTTCACTTTATCACTCCACTCCTGGCCCTTTCAACACACTCCCACTTCGAACTCCGGTATGCTTGCCGTTGTCTATTGTCACTTTACCATTTACAATTACATACTTAAATCCTTTGGAATACGTATGCGGGTTGGTGAACGTAGCGGCATCTCCTACTGTCTTTTCATCGAACACCAAAATATCTGCAGCCATTCCTTCTCGGATCAATCCACGGTCACGGAGATTAAATTTTTGTGCGGGTAAGGAAGTCATCCTGCGAACAGCTTCTTCCAACCGAAGAACTTTAAGTTCATGTACATATCGACCCAGCACTCTGGCATTTGTTCCGTATGCCCGTGGATGTGGCATGCCTGATCCAAACTTTGCAATGCCTGCATCAGAAGCCACCATGTTGAAAGGATATTGCAAGATTCTTACTAAATCCTTTTCATCCATGCTAAAGAAAACCATTTGCGTGCGGTTGATGGCGTTCACCATCTCCAAAATAGTTTCGGCTTCCTCCATAGGCTTAGCCTTTCTTCCCTTCAGTTTATTAATCTCAGAAATATTTTTTCCGTTCCATGTCGTGTCGGGCGGATAACGAGAGACAACCGCATAAGAATAATTTTTCAATTGCTTTTTCTTTAGTCCTTCCACCATTTCTTTTTTGATTTTCGCGCGCATGACAGGTTCGTTGATGCGCAGCTTCAATGAATCGCGGCCACCACCAAACACCCACGTAGGTACTGTGGTGTCCAATGTTGTGCTGCTGGCAATGTATGGATACTGATCAACGGTAACGTCAATTCCTTCTTGTCTGGCTTTCTCTACCAAC
>JANOLM010000310.1:0-42379 GCA_031419815.1 Bacteroidia bacterium | reverse complement strand
ATCCCTGCCCAAAGTGGAAAACTGCTCATCATAGCAATGGTACTATTCCTTTCATGTGCAAAAGAATATGAAAAAGCTACAACGGTGGCTCCGGAAGAAAACCGGTTTACCACAACGGTGCTCACCAAGCCAGGTGAACTGGATGAACCGATGGAAATGACCTTTTTGAATGACGCGAGGATACTTTTTGTTGAACGCAAAGGGAATCTAAAATCATTCGATACAAAAACTGGCGAAGTAAAGGTACTCGGCAATATTCCTGTTAACTTAAAATATACGAGCAAGGAAGGCAGAGTAACAGAAGCCGAAGAAGGACTGATGGGAATTATCGCTCATCCGGATTTCGATAAAAACAAGTGGATATACATGTACTATGCCGACACGGCTGAAGCCAAACACATATTGGCCCGGTGGGAACTGCATGGGGATTCATTGTATGCATCTTCCAAAAAGATTGTATTGGAAGTAGTTACACAACGCGAAACATGCTGCCATACAGGCGGTGGAATGGTGTTTGATAAAGACGGCAACCTCTTTCTAACTACTGGCAACAATACAGGCAATCCGGTATCGGGCACATCTGCACTCGATGAACGCCCTGACCGTTCCAGTTGGGATGACCAACGCACAGGAGGAAATACAAATGACCTTCGCGGAAAAATACTTCGCATTCATCCCGAAGATGATGGAACCTATTCTATTCCTGATGGAAA
The DNA here is from genome assembly GCA_031419815.1 of Bacteroidia bacterium. Lineage (GTDB taxonomy): Bacteria > Bacteroidota > Bacteroidia > Cytophagales > Cyclobacteriaceae > ELB16-189. The sequence continues at coordinate 41,666 of JANOLM010000310.1, read as the reverse complement.
TTTATTCAAAAAAGGAACGGATAAAACCCGCCCTGAAATTTATACGATGGGTCACCGAAATCCATGGCGCATTTCTATAGATAGCGAAACAGGATTTATTTATTGGGGGGAAGTTGGCCCCGACTCTTCCAAAGATTCGATCATTGGGCCAAAAGGTTACGATGAATTTAATCAGGCTCGGAAATCAGGATTCTTTGGCTGGCCTTATTTTATTGGAGACAACAAGGCCTATAGTCAATTTGATTATGCGACAGAAAAAGTGGGAGAAAAATTTGACGCAGAACATCCAGTAAACAACTCGCTAAACAATACTGGGTTAATAGAATTACCGTTACCGGAAAAAGCTTTTATCTGGTATCCTTATAGCAACTCCGAAGAATTTCCGTTAGTGGGAAGCTCGGGGCGAAGTGCCACCGGTGGTCCTGTCTATCATAAAGAAGATTTTAAAAATGCTGCGCACCCTTTTCCTTCCTATTACGCAGGCAAATTACTAATTGTTGAGTTCATGCGTGGATGGATCATGTCTGTGACCATGGATGATGAAGGCAATTATAAATCCATGGAAAAGTTTCTACCCAACGAAAACTTCAGTAGTGCTATTGATATGAAGTTCGGACCGCAAGGAGACTTATATGTATTGGAATATGGATCTGCCTGGTTTCGCGGAAATGACAATGCACAGATTGTAAAAATTGAATACAATGGTGGAAATCGCAGACCTATTGTAAAAGCAGGAGCCGATGTTGTAGCTGGTGCACTTCCATTGAATGTTAATTTCTCTTCAGAAGGTACAATGGATTATGACGATTACGATAAAGACGCATTGAAATACGAGTGGTTAATAAAGTCAGATAATGGATTTAATAAAACGATAATAGAAGCAAATCCAAAGGTGACATTTGATCAAGCCGGTGTTTATTCTGTCGTGTTCTCGGTAACGGATAGCAAAGGCGAAAAAAATACACAGGCATTGGAAGTCAAAGCTGGAAATGATCCTCCTATTGTTGCTATTGATATTCTGAAAGGAAACAAAAGTTTCTTCTTCCCTAAGACGGTATTGGAATACAACATTCAGGTAGGCGACAAGGAAGATGGAAGTCTGGCTGATAAAAAGATCGCAGCAACCGAAGTGGCTGTAAACTTTGATTATGTTCCGGAAGGTTTTGATCTGATCGAGATTGCTTCCAACCATAAAGGAACGGATGAGTGGGCAACCTTCTCAACCGGATTTAACCTGATCAGCAAAAGCGATTGCAAGTCTTGTCACTTAACTGATAAAAAATCTGTGGGCCCTAGCTATTTGGATATTGCAGCCAAGTATAAAAATGATGCAGCCTCACAAGAAAGAATTTCAGGAAAGATTATTACCGGAGGTAGTGGAGTTTGGGGAGATCACGCGATGAGCGCGCATCCACAAGTTACACCGCAAGATGCGACTACTATGATCAAATACATCATGAGCCTTGGCACAAAGAAAGCAACCACTGCAATAATCCCCATGAAAGGAACTTTCATAACACAAGTGCCAACTGGTGACAATGGAAAAGGTGGCTACTTGCTGCGCGTTGCTTACAAAGACAAAGGCACACAACAACTTTCATCGCTGACTTCTGAAAAAATCATTGCACTGAGAAATCCAACGTTCAATCCTGAAAAAGCTGATTTATCAAAAGGCACTTTATTAACCACCACTCCAAACCGCTCTTTTAGCATGGTGGGCGATAATGCACATCTCGGTTACAAAGCCCTTGACCTTACGGGAATAAAACAAATTGAGTTGTTGGTTCAAGCTCAACCACGAGTTGGAGCGATCGGTGGTACTATTGAAGTGCATCTTGATTCACTCGATGGAAAACTGATTGGGAGAACTCAACAGGTAATGCCAAAAGATGTTGACTTCAGAAAAATGATGGCGTTGATGAATGCTGGTAATGCCAATAAGCCAGGTGCACCTCCGGTTGATCGCAGCGCGGTAAGAAGAATGATGTCCACACATGCAAAAGCAACACTTGAGCCCATTGAAGGTATTCACAATATATACTTCGTGTTTAAAAACCCAACAGCAAGTGCTAATCAAATCCTCATGCAAATGATAGAGATTCAATTTCAAAATGAAGTTTCCAAATCAAAATAATTAAACCCTAACCCAATAGCGATATGATCAATCGAAGAAAATTCCTGCAAAACTCCGGAGCGCTGGCTTTAGGAAGTTTGGCAATTGCCCAAGAATCTTCGGCAATGTCTCTCTTTAATAGTACTGCGGCCGCGCCTATTCCTGCGGGCATTCAGCTCTATACCGTAACAGCTAAAATAGAGGCTGATCTGGACGGAACCCTCAAGAAGATTGCTGAGATTGGATACAAAGAACTTGAATCGGCTTTTAGCCGGAAAGGTGGCTTTTATGGAATGAAGCCAAAAGAATTTGCTGCCAAGGCAAAAGAGTATGGACTCACCTGGCGGGCTCACCATTGTGGTGGCGCTCCCTTCAGAAGGCCCGCTGGTGCAACACCTCCCGTAGGCTCAGATGGAAAGCCGCTTGTAATGCCCGTGACGAAAAATCTAAGAGACAATTTTCAGGAAGTAGTAGATGATTGTGCAGAAGGTGGAGTTAATTATTTAGTCTGCTCAAGCACTCCTATTGATACCATGGATGAAATCAAACAATCCATTGACACATTGAGTAAAACTGGTGAAGCTTGCAAGAAGGCGGGTATTGGTTTTGCTTTTCACAACCACGTAAAAGAATTTGAAAAAGTGGAAGGCCAGCTTCCATACGATATGTTCCTTACTCAAATAAGTGGCGACATCCTGAAAATGGAACTTGACCTTGGCTGGGTAACAAAATCAGGAACCGATCCATTGGAGTTATTCAAGAAGAACCCAGGGCGTTTCCCGCTATGGCACGTAAAAGACTTGAGCAGAATTACGCAGCGCCCTGTTGAAGTAGGCGAAGGTTATGTTGACCTGAAGCGTATTTTTGCCGATGCTTCTACAGCAGGGTTGAAATATTTCTTTGTGGAGCAAGATCAGGCACCTGATCCACTTGTTAATGTTGCTACCAGTTACGCAAACCTTCAAAAATTGCAATAGTAAATTTTAGTAACGCATTCATTCTGGTTTACAGGACTAGGAAAAGGTCGGCCGAGTTAATTCTTGTCTGACCTTTATTTTTGTCCATGAAAGTACAGGATGGTTATCCTAAGGGTGTCTTATACTTTTATTAGAATTTATATCAGCTTAATTTTAAAAAATAAGCTCTTCATGCAAATAATCCTTGGTATCCTATTCCACTTCATTGGAGGCTTTGCTTCCGGTAGCTTTTACATGCCCTTTAAGAAAGTAAGAGGTTGGGCATGGGAAAGTTATTGGATCATTGGTGGCGTATTTTCGTGGCTGATTGTGCCCCCGCTTGCTGCCTGGCTTACGCTTCCGGGATTTTCTGAAATTATCATGAATACTCCTGCCGCAACTCTAAAATATACTCTAATGTTTGGAGTGTTGTGGGGCATCGGTGGGTTTACCTACGGTTTAGGAGTTCGCTATCTGGGCATGTCGTTAGGGAATTCTGTTGTCCTGGGGTTTTGTTCAGCATTCGGTGCTTTAGTGCCATCCATTTATTACAACTTCTTTCCAGCATCTGGCAAGACAACATTCACAGAAATGATTACTACCACCTGGGGTCAGGTTGTGCTAGCCGGAGTAGCATTATGCTTGCTTGGAATTTATATCTGTGGAAGAGCAGGCATGTTAAAAGAGCGAGAATTATCGGACGACCAAAAGAAAGAAAGCGTGGCAGAGTTCAGTTTGATAAAAGGATTATTCGTTGCTATTGCGTCTGGCATCTTAAGTTCATGTTTCAATTTCGGTATAGAAGCAGGAAAGCCTATGGCGGAGGCTGCCGTTGCATCAGGACTTAATCCACTTTATCAAAACAATGTTACGTATGTCGTCTTATTGTGGGGTGGCCTTACAACTAATTTCATTTGGTGCATGGTGCTGAATGCCCGTAACAAAACTTTTGGAGATTATACAAATGCAAAGTCGCCTCTTGGTAAGAATTATATTTTCTCTGCACTAGCAGGGACTACCTGGTTTTTACAATTCTTTTTTTACGGAATGGGCGAAAGTAAGTTAGGCAATGGGGCAAGCTCCTGGATTCTACACATGGCTTTCATTATACTCATTGCAAATGGCTGGGGTATTATCTTAAAGGAATGGAATGGGGTAAGTAAAAAAACAAGAACTACCATCATAGTGGGAATTTCAACCATCATTCTATCAGTGTTGGTTGTTGGTTATGGAAACGCAATTAAATAAAAAGCTTCTAGCCGCAAGCTAGTTTAATCTGCTAGAGGCTAGAAGCAAAGAACATCATATAAAAAACTAAGAAAATCATGAGCACCGTTAACACAACAACTTTTAAACACGTAAGCTATCTTTGGGATGAAAAAAAAGCCGCAGAGCTGGCCGGTGACGAGATAGCGCTACTAATCTACCGCTCAAATTTATTAGGCGCAGATTTGCGTCTAACAAACTATGGCGGGGGCAATACCTCTTGCCGAGTCCAGGCTAAAGATCCCGTGACCGGTAAGGAAAAGGAAGTAATGTGGATAAAAGGCTCAGGAGGCGATCTTGGAACAATGAAGCGCAACGGTCTTGCGGCTTTGTATGTTGATCGTTTGAGAAGTCTTACCAACGTCTATCGAGGAATACAATTTGAAGATGAAATGGTGGAACTTTTCAATCATTGCATTTATGACTTAGCTTCAAAAGCTCCCTCTATAGATACACCGCTTCACGGATTTCTTCCCTTCAAACATATTGACCATCTCCATCCCGATGCAGCCATTGCCATCGCGGCAGCAAAAGATGGCAGGAAGATTACAAAAGAATTATTCAATGGAAAGATTGGTTGGGTAGAATGGGCACGCCCCGGTTTTGAATTAGGGTTGACCTTAAAAAAATGTTTAGATGAAAATCCAGGCATCCGCGGCATTATGCTGGGTTCTCACGGTTTATTCACGTGGGGAGACACCGCATATGAAAGTTATATCAATACCCTGGAGGTAATTGAAAAATGTGCAGAATATTTAGAATCGAATTATGGGAAGAAGAGCCCTGTATTTGGAGGAGCTAAATTAAAATCATTAGCTGAAAATGATCGCAAGCAAAAAGCTGCATCACTTGCTCCTGTGCTTCGTGGATTTTGTTCCAGTCACACGCGCATGATCGGTCACTTCACAGATGATGACCGCGTATTTGATTTCATTAATTCAAATGACTTGGATAGGCTTGCTCCTATGGGAACGAGTTGCCCCGATCACTTTTTAAGAACAAAGATTAGTCCGCTGGTACTAAATCTCAAGCCTGAAGAAGAAATCACAGACCTAAAAGTCTTGAAAGAAAAACTTCGTCCTCAGTTTGAAGCCTATCGAAAGATGTACGCAGACTATTATGAAAAGTGTAAGCATCCGAACAGTCCGGCATTACGCGATCCTAATCCTGTCGTCATACTTTATCCTGGCATCGGAATGTTCACATTTGCCAAAGACAAACAAACTGCGCGTGTGGCGGCAGAGTTCTATATAAATGCCATCAATGTAATGAAAGGCGCAGAAGCTATTTCAGAATATACCTCGCTGCCCAGGCAAGAAGCCTTTAATATTGAATATTGGTTATTGGAAGAAGCTAAGTTACAACGGATGCCGAAACCAAAACCATTGTCCGGAAAAATTGCTTTGATCACCGGAAGTGCTGGAGGAATAGGAAAGGCCATCGCAAAAAAATTTATAGAAGAAGGAGCCTGTGTAATCATCAATGACAATGATGACAAACGATTGGCTGCTGCCAGTGAAGATTTCAAAAAAAAATACGGCAAGGATTCATTTTCCTCAACAGTCCTCGATGTCTTGAATGCCCATCAGATTAACAAGGCTTTTGATGCCGCTTGCCTCGCGTTCGGTGGAGTAGATATCATTGTCAACTGTGCCGGCATTTCAATTTCCAAACCACTGGAAGACCATACCGAAAAAGATTGGGACCTACTTTATGATATTTTAGTGAAAGGACAATTTCTCGTTACGCAAGCGGGTGTTGCGATCATGCGCAAACAAGCTTTGGGTGGAGATGTTTTGAATATTGTCAGCAAAAATGCGTTGGTCTCAGGACCTAACAATGCAGCGTATGGATCAGCGAAAGCTGCGCAATTACATTTAAGTAGATTGAATGCGGCAGAGTTAGGTGCCGACAAAATACGCGTAAACGCTGTGAACCCCGATGCCGTGATATCGGACAGTAAAATATGGGAAGGGGCTTGGGCGGAAGGGCGCGCTAAAGCGTATGGAGTGAAAGTGGAAGAGTTGCCAGCCTTCTATGCAAAACGTACCTTGTTAAATGAAGTCATTTTGCCGGAAGACATTGCCAATGCGTGCTTTGCTTTTGTAGGCGGACAATTAAATAAATCTACAGGAAATGTTTTGAATGTAGATGGAGGAGTGGCTATGGCTTTTGTGAGATAGTTAATAGAAAATGGTTAAAAGTTAATCGTGATACATCGTTGATTTGTTTATAGCCCATTAACGTTTAACTATTAACTTATAACGGAGTATGAGAGTAGCCTTTAAAATGAAATTGAATCCTGGCCAGGCGGAAGAATACAAACGCAGGCACGATTTGTTGTGGCCTGAATTGAAAGAGCTTTTAAAACAAACAGGTGTTGAGGACTATTCCATTTTCCTGGATGAAGAAACCAATGTCTTGTTTGGATCATTAAAGATTGAAAAGCCCGAAGGACTCGATAAGCTTCCTGGCCACCCTGTGATAAAAAAATGGTGGAGCTATATGCAGGATATTATGGAAACTAATCCAGATCATTCACCTGTGAGTATTCCGTTGAAAGAAGTCTTTTATTTAGAGTAATTAATTTGGCCACAAAGTCACCAAGGCACAAAGAAGGCAGTGAAACTTCGTACACCCTTTGTGTCTCTGTGGCTAATAGAAAGAATATGATAGCTACCAAGGAACTCATCCAGAAACACAATGACAAACTTCTTTCGTCTCATAAAAGGAAAGTAAACCAGTTGTCTTCCACCACTCCAAGCGCAAGTAAAGCCGTTAAAAAACTTATTGACTTTCAAATTGCGATACCAAGTTGGGCATTGGGCACAGGTGGCACTCGCTTCGGTAGGTTTTCAGGAGGCGGTGAGCCCCGCACGCTGGAAGAAAAAATTCTAGATGTGGGCTTGCTTCATGCACTTAATAAATCCAGTGGCGCTATCTCTCTTCACATTCCGTGGGATATTCCAACCAGTGTGCGGAAAATTAAAACCCTGGCAATAGAACACGGCCTGACCTTTGATGCCGTCAACTCGAATACCTTTCAGGATCAGCGTGATCAAAAACACAGCTACAAATTTGGTTCGCTTCAACATGTGCAAACAGCAGTGCGCAAACAAGCAATTGAACACAACATAGAAGTCATTAAGTACGGCAAAGCACTTGGTTCAAAAGCACTCACCGTTTGGCTTTCCGATGGTTCCTGTTTTCCTGGTCAATTGAATTTCCGAAAAGCTTTTCAGAGAACATTGGAAAGCCTTCAAGAGATTTATTCAGCCCTTCCTTCTAATTGGAAAATGTATGTGGAGTATAAAGCCTTTGAACCTAATTTCTATTCCATGACGGTTGGCGACTGGGGTCAATCCTATTTATATGCAAGCAAACTTGGCCCCAAAGCCTACACCTTAGTTGACCTTGGGCATCATTTACCCAATGCCAACATCGAACAGATTGTCTCTCTATTATTAATGGAAAAAAAACTAGGTGGCTTTCACTTCAATGATTCAAAATATGGTGATGACGATCTCACCGTAGGCAGTATTAATCCCTATCAATTATTTTTGATTTTCAATGAGTTGGTGGAAGGAATGGACGCACGTAAGATGAATCATGCCACCGAACTGGGTTGGATGATTGACGCCTCGCACAATGTAAAAGATCCACTCGAAGATTTACTCCAATCGGTAGAGGCAATTAAGATTGCTTACGCACAGGCATTGCTGGTGGATCGCAAACAATTGACCAGGGCGCAGGAAGTCAATGACGTTGCACGTACGCAGGAAATTCTACAGCATGCCTATCGCACTGATGTGCGGCCGCTGGTAGCCGAAGCCAGACTTCGTGCCGGAGGCGCCTTGAGCCCACTACAATTATTTCGAGATTCGGATATACGAAAACAGCTTATTGCCGAGCGAGGGGTGAAAACAGTTGCAACTGGACTATGAGTAACCGGAAACCTATCATCGAATACTATTTTATCGATTATCATTAAATAAATGCCCATCCCAGTCATTGCTATATTCGACATCGGCAAAACCAATAAAAAGGTTTTTCTATTTGATGAAGCATATGCTATACAATTCGAAAAATCTATTCAGCTTCCAGAAATAAAAGACGAGGACGGATTTCCATGCGAGGATGTGCAGGCGCTAACGAATTGGGTAAAGAATTCTATGGCAGAATTATTGGCACTGATTCATTTTGAAATAAAGGCACTAAATTTCTCCGCGCACGGAGCAAGCTTTGTTAACGTAGATGAAAATGGAAAGCCCATTACTCCACTCTACAATTATATGAAGCCCTTTCCTGAATATCTCAAGACAAAATTTTATAATACTTATGGAGGAAAAGAATTTCCCCTTGCGACAGCCTCCCCTATCCTTGGTCACCTTAATTCAGGCATGCAGCTTTATTGGCTAAAAACGGAAAGACCTGATACATTTAAAAAGGTGAAATACGCTTTGCACTTACCTGAATACATTAGTTCTATTATAACGAATAAGTTTGTTTCTGGAATCACAAGTCTGGGCTGTCACACCAACTTATGGGATTTTTCAAAAAATGATTATCACCCGTGGGTGAGCCAGGAAGGAATTATTAAAAAGCTTGCTCCGATTTCTCCATCAAATAAAGCGGTCAAAATAAATTTCAATGGGTACGGAATTCTTTCTGGCATTGGACTTCATGATAGTTCAGCCGCACTTATTCCGTATCTGAAATATTTTACAGAGCCTTTTGTTTTAATTTCAACAGGCACCTGGAGTATCAGCCTGAACCCATTTAATCATTCTACTCTCACCTCAGAAGAGTTAGAAAAAGATTGTCTGTGCTACTTAAGCTATCAAGGCAAACCTGTAAAAGCCTCAAGGCTATTTGCGGGGCAGGAACATGATGATGGTGTCAAGCGAATCGCTAACCACTTTAATAAATCGGAGGATTATTACAAAAAAGTTGCCTACGATACACATACGATTCAAAAGGTCAGGCAAAATGAAATCGATCTTCGCCAGGAAGACTTGACTCCGTTTTCTTCCTTCGAAGAAGCGTATCACCACCTCATCCTAAACCTTGTGAAGAAGCAAAAGCTCTCCACAGATTTAATTATCCAAAACTCTTCCATACATAAAATTTTTGTAGATGGCGGATTTAGTCAGAATGAAATCTATATGACCCTCATGGCTCAAGCCTTTCCCGAAAAAAAAATCCTTGCTGCATCTTTGCACCAAGCATCAGCGCTTGGGGCTGCCATCGCTATTCATGATGAATGGAATTCTGTTCCTCTGTCACAGGAAATAATTCAAACTGTTCACTATCCTGCATAACCACACCAACAGATGCCCCTTTGACCTAAATTAAAAATCCAAATTCCAGTATAATTTTTAAATTTGATCTCCATTGAACCTAATTCTATATGAATCCAGTTGTCATTAGTAGTTTTGAGGAGTTCGAATCTTACAGAGGCAAAGAACTCGGAGTCTCCGATTATATTAAAATCACGCAAGAACAGATCAATCTCTTTGCCAATGCAACGTCAGACCACCAATGGATCCACACTGATCCAAAACGGGCTGAATCTGAAACTACTTTTAAAAGCACTATAGCTCACGGCTACTTAACACTTTCGCTAGTCCCTCATTTATGGGATCAGATTACTGAGTTCAAAAATGTAAAAATGATGATCAACTACGGGATTGAAAAATTAAAATTCAATCAACCTGTAATGGTCAATAGTGAAGTAAGGATGCACGCAAGATTACATTCCATTGTAAACCTTCGCGGCATCACAAAGTTTGAAGTGGCTGTAACACTCGAAATCAAAGACAACCCTAAACCTGCCTATTCAGCACTTCTGGTTTTCCTGTATCACTTCAAATGAGATTAACCATAAGCAGCATTTTCAATCGCTACCGCTTCATGGCTTTTTTGGAAAGGCAATTGCACGTAAAGAAATCACAACTACCAGGTGCCGGAAAAGGACTGTTTACTAAAATTGATATTCAAAAAGGCACACGCATTGTTGAGTACAGGGGTTTTTTACACCGTTGGAAAGATATTAAGCATGAAGATGGCCATAATGGTTATCTCTTGTACATCAATCCCAACGCTGTTATCAATGCTCAAGGCACCCTCAAACTGATAGGCCGATATGCGAATGATGCTAATGGTATTGTTCGGATCGAAGGCCTTCGCAATAACTCCGAATACGTAACGGTAGGCAGTCGTTGCTTCATTACAGCAACAAAAAACATCCGGAAAGGAGAAGAAATTTTTGTGAGGTATGGAAAGGAATATTGGGACTTAGTGAAGAGAATTAAGAAAGTTGGAGTAAGTAGAGAGAAGTCGAAAGAAGAACGGGCAACTTCAAAAAAAGAAAAGCCAAAAAGTGGAAAACAGAAAGGTAGAGTAGCTGATTGAAAGATTATTTGTCATATTCTTAACCTCAAACATATAAAGGGCATCTCCAAAAACTCCTTTTGACCTTCTCCTTTTGTAGAAGGATTGAGATGAGGTGGTCAAAGGCCAAGTTTTTAGAGATGCCCTAAAATAAATTACTGTCTAGCAGAAGGCATAAAAAAACCGGTTGCAAAATTTACAACCGGTTTTATTTACAGGATGCCTGAAACTATCGTAAGAAGAGCAATTCTCTGTATTTTACCAATGGCCAATCTTCATCGTCCACAAGTAATTCAAGCTTGTCAACAGAATCCCTGATTTTATCAAAGTATTTTTCTTTAATATCATCACAATACGCGTACGCTCGCTTGTGCGTGTCATTGATCTTGTTGATGCGTTTGCGTTCTTCCACCATTTGGCGCACACCGGTTTTAATCACTTCGATATGCTCAGAGATTTCCTTAATCGTATCGATGACCGCTTTATTATCTACTCCAAGACCTTTCAATCCGTTTGCGTTGGTTATCAATTTATTCTGATAAGCAATGGCTGTAGGTATAATGTGGTTCATAGCCAGGTCGCCAATCACGCGTGCCTCAATCTGCACTTTCTTGGTATAACTTTCCAATTTAATCTCATTGCGTGCTTCTACTTCCTTATGGCTTAACACACCGTGTCTTTCAAAAAGCTCCAGAGATTTTTTTGATAGATAAGCGTCAACAGCGCGGGGCATATTTTTAACATTGCCTAAACCACGTTTGGCCGCCTCTTTAACCCATTCTTCTGAATAACCATCGCCTTCAAAGCGTACATCCTTTGATTCCTTGATGTACTTGCGCAATACATTTACAATGGCGATGCGTTTTTCTGTACCTTTTTCTATATCCTTATTTACGGCCTCGTGGAATTTATCCAATTGGTCGGCCACGATTAAGTTTAATGTTGTCATTGGTGTGCCACAATTATCGCTACCACCAACAGCACGAAACTCAAACTTGTTTCCAGTAAAAGCAAAAGGTGACGTACGGTTTCGGTCAGTTGCATCCAGGATAATTTCCGGGATTTGATCTATGCCCAACTTCATGTACATGTTATCACCTTTCTCAATCTTTACATTGCCCTTCTTCTCTAACTCATCCAACACGGCAGTCATTTGGGAGCCAATAAATACTGACATAATTGCAGGAGGTGCTTCATTAGCTCCTAATCGGAAATCATTGGCGGCTGTTGCAATGCTCGCTCTTAATAAATCTCCATGTTCATGCACAGCTTTTATCGTGGTGATAAAGAAAATCAAAAAGAGTAAGTTGTCGCGTGCAGAACCGGTGGGTGCATAAAGATTCACACCGGTATCCGTAATAAGGGACCAGTTATTATGCTTCCCACTTCCATTTAACCCGGCAAAGGGTTTTTCATGAAAAAGAATTTTCAGGTCATGTTTCTCGCCAACACGATTCATCACATCCATCATCAATTGATTGTGATCGTTCGCTACATTCACCTCTTCAAATAAAGGTGCGACTTCAAATTGGCTTGGTGCAACTTCGTTGTGACGTGTTCGAACCGGTATACCCAATTTCCAGCTTTCAATTTCAAAATCGCGCATGAAATCGTAAACACGAGACGGGATAGTTCCAAAATAATGGTCTTCCATTTGCTGTCCACGTGCAGGTGCATGACCAAATACAGAACGCCCGGCCATAACAAGGTCAGGACGTGCATTGAACAACGCCTTGTCAACAACAAAATACTCTTGTTCCGCGCCAAGGGAAGCCACAACGTGCTGAATGTCTTTATCAAATAGCTGACAAACTTTAGTTGCAGCCAGGTCTACAGCTTTAAGCGCTTTTAGAAGAGGTGATTTAGTATCAAGCGTTTCGCCTGTATATGAAACAAATACTGTTGGAATACTCAACGTCTTTCCATACAAAAACATTGGAGAGGTTGGATCCCAAGCCGTGTAGCCGCGCGCTTCAAATGTACTTCTGATTCCCCCGCTAGGGAAAGAAGATGCATCAGGTTCCTGCTGCACCAATTCACTTCCTTTAAATTTTTCAATTCCCGAAAGGGCATCAAAAAAAGAGTCGTGCTTTTCGGCTGTTCCGCCCGTCATCGGTTGGAACCAGTGGGTTAAATGAGTTGCTCCTTTTGCAATCGCCCATGACTTGGCCGCTGATGCCACCGCATCAGCCGTGGTTTCATCTATCTTTTCGTGATTCTTAATGGCATTGCTTACCTTCTTGAAAACAGCAGGAGCTAATGTGGCCCGCATATCTTCCATACCAAATACATTCTCACCAAAAATTTTAGAAATATTGGCGGAGGTAGCTTCTACATGGATTTTGGGGCGTTCATTTAATTTTTTAAGAGCTTCAAATCGTAATTGGGCCATAGAGTGGTTGTTTTTAGTGGTGATGGGGCCAAAAATAATAGAATATTTTAGTATTGAGGGTAAGTTATTACCCATTTCTTAATAAAAATTAAAAATTTCTAGGAATTATAGTTCCTTTATCGATTGCGCTGGACAAGCGCCTTAATAACCTATGGCAGTAAAAATAAAAGGGTGTGATAACTGAGTAGAAGAACTCAGGATAGCTTTAGACTCCTTTCCCTTAAAAAATCAAATGATTGATGAACTAAAGTAACCCGATTTTTCGTCTTATAGGGAAATTGGAATAGTTATGCTGAACTTCAAGCTAAAGAAAGCTATCTGGGCTTCGATTTACAGATCAGACGCTTCGTATATCAAAAATTTCTCAGTTGCTCAACTGAATTGGGAAAGGAATAAACAAGATGGAAAATCGCTGAAACCAACCCGCATCTTAGTAAGAAAATGAACCTCTCATTTTAAAGGGTTAATCTTTTCAATTCGATTTTTTTACTGATCCACCGCTATTGGCACCCGTATTTGTTTTAATAGGACTACCACGGTAACGGATGCTCCCACCACTATTTGCATGAGCATCCAACTCTTTTGTCACACTAACTTTTACACTTCCACCACTATTTGCACTGGCTCGCACAATCTCACTCACAAGCCCATAAGCATCAACATCCCCCGCACTGTTTACCTCCACTCGAAGCGTCTTTGCTTTTCCTTCCAGCACAGCATCACCTGCACTTGAAGCATCTACTGTTAAATTATTAACCTCAAGGCTAACTTCAACAGAAGCAGCACTCGAAATATCTATATCAAAAGATTCTGCCTTTATCGGGCCTTCTGAAAAAACATTGGATGCCGAGCTTGCAGAGATTTTTGCCAGGTTCACGTATGTGACATATACTTTAATGCTTGTTTTTTTATAATTGCCATCACGCATGTGGATTTTTAAATAGGTTCCAGAAACTTCGGTGATAACATTTGAGAGCTTTACGCCTGTAACTTCTACTTTAACACTTTCTTTTGTTCCCTTCTTCAGATATACATCAATTGCCTGACTGGATTTTACGCCACGAAAAGAATCAACTGATCGTGTCTCGCTTTCCTGCGCCTGGGCAAAGCCTACAGAGACACAAACCATCAACATCGCTATAATTACTTTCATTATTTTAGATTTTGCAGTAAAGACAAGGGGTGAAAATAAGGGTTGCTTGCCAAAATCACTCATTGCCAGATTTTTTTTGATCATTGCATGATTTATCGGTTTTTTCATTAAATTTCGATAATAAAGGATGTAATTTTATATAAATAATAATTTTTTATGATCAAGCAACAGCTTAACGTTTTGATTAACCTGGCAGCCAGCGATAGCAAAGTAGCTGAGAAGGAAGCCAAAGTTATTCACATGATTGGCAAGTCTAATGGCCTATCAAAAGAAGAGATTGATAAAATGTTACAGTCCCCGCAACCCGTGGGCGATCTTTCATCATTAGCGGAAGATCAAAAATTTGAAAACCTCTACTATCTGATTCAACTTATGAAAAGTGACGGTCAGGTATTTAAAAGCGAGATTCATTTTTGCGAAACAATAGCTGAGAAATTAGGATATAAGAAAGGTGTGGTTGCTGAACTTTCTTCTCGTATTTACAGTGATCCGACTATTACGGCTGATCGTAATATGTTGATGGAAAGAGCCCATAAATTTATTAAGTAACTAACCTTCTACAGCAAGAAAAGTCCCTGAAGATATCTGGGGACTTTTTTTATTTTTTAAAGAGCACTTTCCCTCCCAAAATTGTCATCACAATCTCAGTCTTTAGAAGTTCAGGCTCATCAATAGTCATAATGTCTTGAGAGAACACCGTAAAGTCGGCTAACTTTCCTATTTCTATTGAACCTTTAATCTTTTCTTCGAATGCACCATAGGCTGCATCCAAGGTATAAGAAATGAGCGCTTGTTCACGAGTCATTTTCTCTTCAGGTTCAAAACCTCCTTCGGGTTCACCTTTCAAAGTTTTACGGCTAACGGATGCGTAAAAGCTTGCGATTGGATTGATAGGTTCTACAGGTACATCCGATCCATTAATTACTTTGGCGCCTGTTTTCAAAAGTGATTGCCACATATAAGCACCTTCTTTAATTCTTTTCTCACCGAGCCTGTCAATAGCCCAAATTCTATCGGATGAAAGATGGATGGCCTGCATGGCGGGTATTACGCCCATCTTTCCAAATCGAGGAATGTCGCTGGGATGAAGATGTTGCGCGTGTTCAATACGGAAGCGATGATCTTTTGATCTTTCCGGGTTTTCAGAAAAAGCCGTCTCATAGAGATCCAATATTTCTTTGTTCGCACGGTCTCCAATCGCATGGGAGCAAACCTGAAAACCATATTTGAGTGCTTCACGCGAAGTTTTCAATACTGTGTCCATTGGAAGTGTTGCCATACCATGAAAATCAGGTCGATCAGAATAAGGTTCTAACAACCATGCACCTCGAGAACCTAAAGCGCCATCACAATTAAGTTTTATAGAACGGATAGTGAGTAAATATGCAGAATCAATCTCGGGTCCTTGCTTAAGCCATTCATAAATCAGATTCCGATCAAAGCCTGTCAGCATTACATACAGTCGGGTTTGCAGTTTCCCTTCTTGTTTAAATTTTTTAAAAAGATTAATATTTTCGCGAGAAGCTCCAGCATCATGAAAACTAGTGATTCCATTTCTAAGGCAAGCTGCTATGGCAAGTTCTAAAGCTTGTATATCAGTTTCCTCCGTGGCATCCGGAATAAATTTACCAATCAATCCCTGGGCGCGTTCATTAAAAATTCCTGTTGGATTACCCAACTCATCCAAAATTACTTCGCCTCCTTCTCCTAAATTGCGCTCCAGTTTTTCAATGGAGAGTTGATTCACACCGGCAAGCTTCATAGCTTTTTCATTTGCGAAACCTGCATGACCACTGGCATGGCGAAGGAACACAGGATTGTTTGGTGAAACTGAACTTAACAATTGATGGGTTTGAAAACCTTTCACCATTTTCTCTGGCTTCTTATCCCATTTGTCCTGATGCCAACCTCGGCCAACGATCCACTGCCCAGGCTGGGCTTTCGCAACTGCCTCTTTCACTTTCTCCACCAACTCATCATAGCTCTTCACAGTCATTAAGTCCAGGTTAAGTTCGTTATAGCCTAGCCCCATGATATGTCCATGTGATTCAATAAAGCCAGGCGTCATGGTCTTGCCTTGCAGATCGATGATTTGTGTCTCCTCATCCTTGAATTTTTCTATTCCCGATAAGGGACCTGAATAAACTATTTTATCACCCTCTATAGCTACCGCTTCAACAAGTGGATTACTTTTATCAGCTGTGTAAATCTTTCCTCCCAGAATGATCATATCTGCTGGAGACTTCTTTTCTGCACAAGAGAAAAATAAAGCAATGGTGAGAAGCAAAAAATATCTTTTCATTTGTTAAGGTTTTATGCTATTAAACGCAAATTCTGTTTTGCTGAAAATTAATACCTTTTACTGGCTTTCATAACATCTTTATGATAAGAGGCCACAAAATTATATGGTTCTATTATCTTCGTGGCTTACTATGAAGGAACGACTGAAACTTTTTGGGTGGATCGGATTATACTGGATTGTTTTTTTTGTTGTCAGCAGGGTTGTCTTTCTTTTTTATCACCTCAGCCAAACTTCTTCTCTTCACTTTACTGATATTATAACACTCAATGCACTTGGGTTACGAATGGACTTGGCGATGGCAGGCTATTGGTTAATTCTTAGTGGCTTACTGTTGACGGCTTCAGTATTTACTAAAAGTAAAATCATTTACTATTTGAATAATAGTATTGTAACCGTGCTTCTCTTTACTTCCATCGCCATTGTTGTTGCAGACCTTGAATTGTATAAACATTGGGGGTTCCGGATGGATACCACTCCGCTTATGTATGCGAGAACAGAAGGTGTGGCCAGTGTAAATACTTCCAGCCTTATTTTGTTGCTAATCATTTTTGCCGCTCTTTTTATTCTATTTCTCTGGGTTTACCATACCCGCATTTCAAAACGATTTCTTCCGCTACCTTCTATCCACTATTCATGGGCGATAGTGATGTTCTTTGTTACATGTGCTTTGTTCATTCCTATCCGAAGCAGTTTTAGCGTGGCACCGCTGAATACGGGTGTGGTATACTTTCATAAAACAAAAGTTTTTCCCAACCATGCAGGCATCAATGTGGTTTGGAATTTTTTTCTAAGTGTTGTCTCCAACAAACAACATAAATATCCGAAAGACTTTTACGATCCGATAAAGGCAGAAGCACTGTTAAAGGAAATGGCAAAATCAGATAACCCCATTTCGCTTCTTAACAATCAAAAACCAAACATAATATTAATTGTGATGGAAAGCTTTACCGCTAAGATTATCAAGCCACTGGGCGGACTCGACAGCATCACACCTAATATCAACCGATTAGTACATGAAGGAGTGCTCTTTGATAATTTCTATGCCAGTGGCGACCGCACTGATAAAGGAATTGTATCTATCCTTAGCGGCTATCCTGCCCAACCCCTTACTTCTATTATTAAGTATCCTTCCAAAACAGAATCGCTTCCTTTCTTACCCAGAGTTGTTAATTCGCTCGGTTACCATACCTCTTTCGTATATGGTGGTGATATAGGTTTTGCCAACATGGAATCCTATGTTACTATGGCCGGTTTTAGTCACATCACAGAAGATGATGACTTTGATGAAAGCCTTGACAACTCAAAGTGGGGTGTACAGGATCAATTTGTGTTTGATCGTTTATTGAATGAATGCGATTCCGCAGCCAATCCGTTTTTTAAAGTCATGCTTTCACTAAGCAGTCACGAGCCATTTGATGTGCCTATGAAGCCTGTCATCAAAGGAAATGATGAGGGCTCACTATTTCTTAATTCTTGCATTTATGCTGATAAAAGCCTGGGCGATTTCATTGAGCGAGCGAGGCAAAAATCCTGGTGGAAAAATACATGGATCATTATCACTGCAGACCACGGTCACCGTCATCCCAACCAGGAAGAGTTAAAAGAAAAAGAGCGCTTTAAAATACCAATGTTATGGCTGGGTGGGGCAGTTACAAAAAAAGATACAGTGATCACTACTTTTGCAGGGCAAACCGATATAGCCAAGACCATTTTAGCCCAACTCAATCAGACAGGAGATGAGTTTCATTTCAGCAAAAACATACTTTCAAAAAATGTAAGTCCGTTTGCTATGTATATTTTTCACAATGGCTATGGGTACATCGATCCACAAAACGAGAATATCTATGACTTTGACTTCAAAAATTATATCAAACAACACGGCAATGATGACGACCTCAAATGGGGCAAAGCCTACATGCAGGTCTTATTCACGGATTACAACAAGCGTTAATCATTCCATTTCATTCATTTTAATTTAAGTTCTATGAAAAAAATATTTCTAATGATGGTCATAGGATTATATTGGGCATTGCCAGCTGTCGCCCAAAATGTAGGTTTATCCTTCTCTTATTTCATTCCAAAAAATGGATATTTTTCTACTCCTATCAGTCCCTTTTCCATTAGAGGCATTGGCGTTGATATCAATCGTTTCATTGCCCTGGAAACAGGTGCTTCACTTTATCGTATGACAGGATTAAACTTGAAAGGACTTCCATTCGAAAGCAAAGATCCCTTACTCGGCCCGAACTTTACAATTCTGGTTCCGGCCGAATTGGTAATTCAATTCAAAGGCAATGGTGTAGAATTAGATTTGAAGGGCGGTGGATTTTTCTTCTACGGCTTTGCTCAAAAATTAAATTATGGGAACATTGATCGGGCAATAAAAAAGTACGAAAACTGGGATGTGGCTAATTCTGATTTGAACTATGTTAATCACCCTGGATTTGGATACTTATTTGGTGCTGAACTTACCTTCGATGTAACCAATCAATTCGGAATTTCTCTTGAAACAAACTACCTGTCAAGTCAGGCAAAATTTCCACTGACGGGTTCATACATCGGTGGCATGCTTGCTGGACCCAATCAAGAAAAAAAGGTAGACTATCAGGACGCCAAAATAGATTTTACGGGGCTTGAATTTTCGATTGGACTAATATTCACAGGTGGTGGCGGAAAGCAAGGTGGAGCTAAGAAAAGAAGAAGGTAAAAAAGAAGTCATAGAAAGTTCAAAATTCAAAATTTAAAGTTCAACCTTGAAAATTCTAAGGTAATCATTCAATCTTGAATTTTAGATTTTGAATTTCCAAGCTAATGTTAAGTTAACCGTGAAATGTTAATAGTTAATCGTAAAAGTCACTGTAAAGTCAGATAGCCTCCGCAAATATTAACCGTCAAATTACAATTAACATTACACTAGAACTATTTAATCGTTCCCTCTTCAATATTCAAATTGTGGGATTTAAAAAGAGCTCTGGAGTCATCCAAAAATAATTTAAAGGTTTGCCTGTCTGACAGAGGCAAAGTTAAAATTGGCTGATCTGTATTTGCTTCCGTTTCTGAAAGAGCAGTTTCAAATTCACCTGAAGGAAGGATGAAATACTTTTTGTGGTGGCCTGCGGTGCGGTAAACCCAGTGTAACTGATAACTGGAGCTATTGATGTGAGTTGCAGAACTACTATCGGGCTGTATAATTTTTTCAAGCTCTACTTGCAGCATCGCACCACCATCTGTATACCGCTTTCGCTGACCAGAGACGAAATTGCCCAGCGAGTAGGCGACAAGTTGATCCGTTTCTTTTCTCCACTCCATCGGCTGCAAAACATGTGGATGAGAACCAATCACTAATTTGGCTCCATGTTTAAAGCAGAAATCAGCAATATCTTTTTGAAACTTGTTGGGAAGGCTTTGATATTCTGATCCCCAATGCATGAATACAATGAGAGCATCTGGATTAAATTCTCTTGCTTTTATTAAATCCTTTTTGATCACGGCTGTATCAATAAGATTTACCATGTTAGGATTTTCAACCGGCATTCCATTTGTTCCATACGTGTAATTAAGTAAGTATAATGCAAAATCCTTTTGCTGTATCAAAAGAGGATAATCATTCAATCGGTTTACCGTATCCGCAAAAGTGCCCGTGTGAGAAATATCAAAACTATCCAGCATCATGATCGTCCGCTCCAGACCTTTACGGCCTCGATCCACACAATGGTTATTAGCGGTGACCAACACATCGAAACCAACATCCTTAAGTGTTGGGACTAATCCATCTGGTGCGCTGAACTGCGGATAACCTTTGTAGGGACTACCTGCAAGTGTAACTTCCAGATTGCCAATGGTCAAGTCAGCAGAGTCCAGATAGGGTTTTACATAGTGAAAGCAGTTGGTGTAGTCGTATTCTTTTGTAAGCGTATCATACGCAGCTGAAATTTGAGAATCATGTTGCATGATATCGCCAACAAACGTGAGGGTCAAACGCGTGGTGTCTTGAGCAAAGACAGAAGTAGAGATAAAAAGCAAACAAAGAAAAGATTTTATCATAATCGAAAAATACAAAATATTAACGCTGATCTACTTCTAAAATTTTTCCATCAGCTATCACAAATATCCGATCATTTTTGCTGGGATTTATAGTAGCTAATCCCGTAAAGGAACCAAATGCTGGCATGATGCCTTGACGCTCGCCAAAATAAAAACAAGGAAGCGTTAAAGACTGCCTGCCCTTACCTGACAAGTGAACCCCTGGATGAATATGGCCTGCAATATTATAATAATCACTTTCAGGATCTTTCATAGGCTCATGTGTGAGTATAAACGGACCGACCTTCAATGCCCCTTCATGGACTTCCATCTGATGTCTCTCATATTGCAATTTGCTCATGATGTCATGATTCCCTTTTACCAATTCAAACCGACAAGCAGAAAAATGACGTAGCAGCTGGCCCAATACTTCCCACTCCTCATTGTAATGACTATGAAATAAATCGCCCAAAAAAATCACCCGTTCGGGCTTAATACGATTCAACAAATTGATCAAAAACTCAGCGTTTCGATCGTTCGCTTTAGAGGGGACAGGTATACCAGATTTTCTGAAATGATTGATCTTCCCAAAATGCAAATCAGCCAGCAATAAAATTTTATAAGACATCAACGCTAATGCCTTTTCGGGGAGCATAGTTAGCTGTTGTCCTTTTATTCCGATATTCATGAATCCCAACAAATGTAAATTAAAACTCTAAATCGTTGGCTCTCAAAGTGATGAATATTTGAAGCTCCAAAGTTCATTTGGGCATTGGTTCGGTGTCGATTTTATAATAATCTTGGACTAAATATCATCGGTCATTTGTTAACAATGGCATAACATTGGGAGGGGTATGGAACCTTACCTTTAGCGCAAATTTAACCTAAATCAATACTTTAATTTCTAATCATGTTCGAGTTAGAATTTTCATACACAGTCTTATTAGTGCTGTGCCTCATAGCGGCATGTGGTTTCGAATTTGTCAACGGATTTCATGATACGGCCAATGCTGTTGCAACCGTTATTTATACCAATTCGCTAAAACCATGGATGGCGGTGGTCTGGTCTGGCTTAATGAATTCATTGGGGGTATTTTTAGGAGGCATTACGGTAGCGATGGGCATTGTCAATCTTCTTCCTGTTGAGTCGCTAATCGATCAAAACATGGCCCATAGCATTTCCATGGTAGGCGCGCTTTTAATAAGTGCCATTGCGTGGAACCTCTTAACATGGTACCTGGGTATTCCCTGCTCCAGTTCACATACCCTAATAGGTTCAATTCTTGGAGTAGGTATTGCCTATTCGTTACTGCCAGGTGCTGCCGGTGTTGCCGTCAATTGGGGGCAAGCCCAAAAGATTGGTCTTTCTCTCCTAATTTCTCCGCTCTTTGGCTTTTCCTTGGTAATCATCTTAATGTTCTTGCTTCGAAATGCTACAAAGGGAAGCCCAACCGGTGATGACTTATTTAAAGAACCTAAAAAAAATACCCCACCTCCACCCTGGATCAGAGCCATACTTTTAATTACCTGCACGGGTGTTAGTTTTTTTCATGGACAAAATGACGGACAAAAAGGTGTTGGCCTGGTAATGTTAATTTTGATTGGAATTGTTCCGGGCTATTTCGCTTTAAATGCAAAAGTGGAGACCGCCAGTATGATTGAACCCTTGAAAAAGATTGAAATGATTACAACTCTTATTGATCCTGCTCCATTGGCCGAGCCGGATCGAATAGTGTTAGCGGAATCCATCGCCATGAATCAACGGCTTCAGGCAAATTTTTCATCCTTCCCCAACGTTGATCAAATTAAAAAAGAGGATCGTTTTGTTGTGCGGAAAGATCTGCTGGTCATGTCGCGAAATCTGAGTGACCTTATGGAAAAAGAGGAAGCGAGAATAAGCGAAGCTGATAAAAAAATCTTAGAAGGCCATTTGAAAAGTCTAACGAAGGCAACAGATTACGCACCCATTGGGGTCATCATTATGATTTCTCTCTCCCTCGGATGCGGCACCATGATTGGTTGGAGGAGAATTGTAAAAACGATTGGAGAGAAAATTGGCAAACAACACCTCACCTATGCCCAAGGTGCCAGTGCTGAATTAGTGGCCGCCAGCACCATTGGACTTTCTAGCTATTTTGGATGGCCAGTGAGCACAACCCACGTCCTTTCATCTGGTATTGCCGGCAGTATGGTTGCGAGTAAGGGTGTCAAAAATCTACAGCCTGAGACGGTAAGAAATATATTGATCGCGTGGTTACTGACTTTGCCTGTAGTTATGATTTTATCCGGCAGTTTGTTTCTTTTGTTTAGAACTGTTTTTTAGAAAAACAATAAAGGCAAAGCCATTTGAGCCTCACCTCCCAAATGTAAATACGTGTTTACCGCTTACCGCCTCATTTCTTCCTCCTTCGTAAACAATATCACCAGTACGCGTAAAAGAAATCGTCATGGCTTTTTCGGTGATGGCATCAATTGCAATCTCAAGGCCATCTTCACGGATCATCACTTTCGCGGTTTCGTCCTTGAATTTCCACGTGCCGCTGGCCGACCATATGGCGCCACCATTCACAGAAGTATATTTTCCGTCTGCTGTAAAAGACACGTTTAGGCTTTTATAAAGGTCCAACGCAACATCGTCTACTTGTACACTTTGTACAACCCAGGCAGAGCCTATTAATAAAGCTGTTGTTACCTCTACCGGTGTTGGTTCCACAACAGGCTCAGGTCCTTTGCAGGAAGAATAGGTAAGAAAAAGCAGGCCAAATACCAATGTAATGCCCGTTAAACTGTAGTTGTAAATTGATTTCATAGATTCATTAGTTTTTACTCTACTATTATTTTTGCGGCACTTACTTCTTTACTTTTTCGGAAAATTTTTACAATGTACACTCCTGTGTTGAGTTGACTGAGATCAAAAGTGGATTTTCCTTCTATGAGGCTTCGGGAAATAACTTCCCTCCCACTTTCATCAAATAATTTCATTTCACCAACCCCGCTTCCTTCTGTTAATGTTATGTACAAATCTGAACTAACAGGGTTTGGATAAATTTGGATACTCGATTGCTCCTCCTCACTTACGCCCACTATGATAAATCGCTTCACCACAATTTTTCCTCCGATAGCCACTGCTTCCACTTTTTGTAAATTTTCTTTCCTCAGCTTAGAGCCAATCGTTATCGCTACATCAGATTTGGTGTCCATCGGTACACCCGGGTATTGGATGTTCAACAAGTAGGTACCCTCTTCGAGTTTATCAAAAATAAATTCTCCATTTTCATTGGTGTACACCAACGCTATGATCTGTTCGGCCATTACTTTTCCTGGCCTACCTGTAGACTGTTGTCTTCGCACCGTAGCACTCGCTCCTGCTACGCGACCCCGGTTGTCGATCCTGCCACCTGCACTTTCCTGTTCAAAAATACCAGCAATTTGCCCCTCACCTTTTGGAAGTGCTGGCAGACTTGCCAACATAATATTGGCATCACTTCTATTCTCATTCAGCTTGATTGTGTCGGCTGTTTCCCAAAATACAGTTCCCGTGTAATAGGTAGGAAAATAATCCTTGTATACAGTTCTGTCTCCTTGGCCTAATAAAATATAATCATCCAATACTATTTTATCTAAGGTAAAGGATCCATCGTTCTTCACGGCCGAAACTCTAATGGTATCAAAAGCTACCCCAACCGGATTTATCTTTAATAAAATCATCTTACCAACCGTTACAGGATCAGTGGCACTCACTTTCAACTTGCCTGCGATATCTGCAACTGCCGTTGCTTTTTGAATAGTCGATTTTAATGTAAGTCCAGGAACGGATGGGTTGGTTACCTCCAGAATATAGCTACCTGAGTTAGCGCGACTAATCGCAGCTATTTGATATTGATCGGTAGTGGCACCGCTTATAACAGAGCCATTTCTTTTCCATTGATATTGATTTACTGTTCCACCTGTCGTTATTTTTAATGTGGTTGGAGAACCAACTGCGATTAAATCATTCTTAGGAAGTCCAATATCTGCCTGGTTTAAATAGTTAACACCTGCAATGCCTGCATTTGCTTCCAAAGAAGAAAAGTCCAGTTTATTAGCAGATACATTTAGACTAGTAAGTGCTGTGAGTTTTGAAAAATCCGGAATTTTTGTGATGCTGTTGCCAGAAAGGTTTATAGTTTGTAAGGCAAGGATGTCGGCCACTTCATCAGGAACCGCTCCGTTTATACCGGCCGAATTCAACGCAAGCGTTGTTATGCTTTGTCCGGTTTGCGTTACCCCTTGCCAGGTAGAAAGCAAGCCACTTTTCCAATTGGTTTTCTTGGTCCATGCTGTTCCATTAGAAGAATTAAAAAGTGCTACCAATGCTAACGAATCAGTCTCAAGATTGCCGGCAAAGCCACTGGCAACAGAAAAAATACCTTGCAAGCCGCGCGAATAACTTCTGATTTTGACAATGCCTCCAGCATTAGTTACAGAACGCTTGCCCATGCCTTCGTACTTATTCTGCCCTGTAACTTTGCGCACTACGATAGCATTTGCCGGAAACGGTAAGGTGTTTGGATACGCCAATTCCACATAGCTGGCAGTGTCAACAACATTTGTTTTGATCGAACGCCACACATATGGAAAATTGGCCAATGAATCAACACCTGCACCTGCAGTATAGCCAGCGGGTGCAGCCTCCACTGTAACAGAAATACTTGGGTTCGTTCCAACTACATTCAAAAAAGTAATGGGCAACGATTTGCCACCCTTACCAACGGGAAAAAATAAATTGCCTGTGCCCTTTCGCACAAGATTTCCGCCTTCAAGGAATGAACCAGGAACACTGGTAACCATTCCTGTTTCAGATACCGTTAAAATGTCGGTTGCTGTAAGTGGTGTAATAACTCCTCCTATTATTGATAAACTATCTTTTATCGAAAACTGACCAGTAATACTTGCATTGCCAATCCCATCTTTTTTTAAGAAGCCAAAGTTTGTTCCGCCTGGTGTAAAGGTTTTGTCTATAGCAAAATTTAACACAAAGCCTCCCGTACTCGCAGCATTCAATGTACCATTGTTGGTCCAGCTATCAGAAGTGGTGATAACACCATTGTTTGTAACTGCAGTGCCTGCATCATTTACCCAATCACCATTCACCGAAAGGTTGGTTGAGTTTACAATTTGAACGCCAGTGTTTTTTATAAACTGACCTTGGGCAAGCGTTGTGCTAAGGAGTAAGACTGCGATGACGTATTTCATAAGAGATAAAAATCAGGTAACAGTTGGCTTTTGCCAACTCAATTCACAATCTGCCAGCCACCGGTTAATCTTATAAACTGTCGTATGGTGCCGTTGGCAACGGGGGCTACAGCATTAATGGTCACTGAACCTACACTACTATTTGCTATCCAGCATGTTTCTCCCACAGGACCCGTTGCGGGCAGTGTATAACTTCCTGCCATTGATATTTCATAAAGTCCTGCTTTTGCAACAATTGCACCCGGTGTACTTAACGATACATTTGAAATTTTCAAGCCCCCCTGATAAATAGCAAGAGCATTTCCATCTGCACTATTAATTAATCCTAATGCTGTTCCACCGACAGCATTTGTTAAGGCAAATAATGAGGAATTATTATTAGTGGGTTCCGCATTTTGAAAATTCCCTGCACTTCCTGATCCTGAGCCGGCTGGCTTCCGTCCAAAAATGGCATCACCAGTACCGTTGGTAGTTGAGAGAACACCAGAAGCACCACTAGCAGCATTATTAATATTAAAATTTCCCGCTGCACCAAGCCCTCTTTGATCAACACTAAATCCAACAGCAATGCTGGTCGTGTTATTCATAAAAACATCTATGCCCGCACCTGGGCCAGTGGTTTGAAAAGCCCGAAAAACAGATCCCGGACCGGTCGTTGTTCCTTGCACTGCAGGAAAAGTATTGGCTGCATTTGAATTAGAAAAGTAACCTGCGAAACCATTTCCTGTTCCCGTATTGCTGGCATTAAGTGCTGAACCTGTTCCATTGGTAGTGGCAATAACTGCGGCACTGGTATTTGCAGCATTATTTACCACAAAATTTCCGGCTATGCCTGTACCCGAGTTGGTAGCCCGCAAGGCATTGCTACTATTTGCTGGGTTGGTAATTTGATATATGCCGCCTGTTCCCAATGTGCCAGATTGTGTAACTACGGAAGCAGCCCCCTGGCCAGCATGCGTGATCCGGAAAGGGTTGGCTATTCTTGGATTAGCAGCATTCGCAAAATTCAAATTCAGTAATGTTCGAGAGGAATCTCCTGTATAGGTAATGTCCAGAGCATTAATGTCTGCAAGCAAGTCCTGGTTAGTTAGCAAAGCGCGATACGGAAGAATATTCGAATCCCCCACCCAGCTTGTACCTTCCCAGGTAAAAACTTCCAATAAATTTGTATCATACACGATCAACCCTATATCGACAGCAGTAAGCGAGCTTGCCATGGCTGTGCGCTGTGCCGTAGTCAATCGCGGCATCAGAAAGCCCTGATTACTAGTGGGTGACTCTACATGTAAGGCTGCATTGGGGTTGGGCGTTGGTGTGCCGACACCCAATGTTTTATTTTGCCCATAAGAAGTTAGTGCTATCACCAAGAAGGGAAAAATTATAGGTATATATTTTTTCATGTTAATTCATTTTCTCAAACTTACCAGTTCCTAATACTGGTTGCAATACCGGAGAAAGGGTATTTTAAAGTTACCTCCTTCCTCTAACTCTCATCCATGGTCGTGGAGAGGATTGCGAGAGGACGACACGTCAGAAAAGGTACAACGTACTAATACTTTCAAGTATGTATGCGTGTCAAAACCAGAATTTAGGTATTTTTAAAATCGAAATTATTTTGTGATGAAGGAACACGGGGCGAAAAGGAAGGTAATAATCTGCGAAGACCACGAAATTGTTTATACAGGCCTAGAATTACTGTTAGAAAAATCTGCCAACTACCTTTTGACAGGCCATGCACAAAATGGCAAACAACTAGTGCCCCTCATTAAAGAACAAAATCCGGATATACTAATCCTAGACCTCAACTTGCCTGATACTGATGGCTTTACACTTCTAAAATCCATAAGGGAATTCAATAAAAAGATTTGTGTAGTGATCCTCACTATGTACCAGGATGAATTTCTGCTGGAGCGTGCCCAGGCTGAAGGCGCTAATGCCTATTTGTTGAAGAATGCCGCCAATGACGAACTGCTTCGGGCACTTGATGCAGTCCACATTGATACTTTTTACGTAACGCGACAATTGAAGGAAGAACTGGCAAAGAAAAAATTATTCTTAGATAAGTTTTCACAAAAAATGAAGCTAACCAGACGCGAGATGGAAATCATCCGTGTACTTTCCATGGGCAAAACCTCGGATCAAGCTTCCATTGAGTTATTCATCAGTCCACATACCGTAGATACTCATCGTAAGAATATTTTTCGAAAATTGGAAATCAATAATATTTCCGCCCTGGTTAAGTTTGCCCATGATAATAAAATCATTTAATACATTTTATTCACTCCTTCTATTCCTGGCATTCCCTGTTCATGCACAGAATAGCCCGCCAGATACTATCCGATTGGATGGAACAAACCAAAAAATAGATATTGTAAATAAAGGGGTTGTATTCGCTACCAAGGAAGAGCTGAGCCCACAACAAGCCTGGCTATTGCTGCTTCAAGAAAAGCGCCATGAACAAAAAGCAACCGTTGGCTTTACGGCCAACGTATATTGGATAGCCTTTACTTACAAAAACGAAACAAAATACAGGGAAGACAAAATCCTGGAGATAGACAATCCCCAAATCGATTGGCTTTCCTTTTATACGATCGATTCTATTGGCCGGTCCATAGTGCTGGCTGAAACTGGAGATAAGCTTCTTTTTTCAAGCAGACCAATAGAGCATCGAAATTTTGCAATCCCTTTGAATTATGCTCCGTGGGAAACAAGAACAACCCTTATAAAAATTGACAAGCGTAATAGTTCGCTCACTTTTCCCATCTATTTGTGGAACGAAGACACCTTTTATGAAAAAAATCTTACTCAAAATCTCTGGTTCGGATTGTTCTTCGGCATTATCATGCTATGCTTGTGCTATGCCTTCATGGCTTTCATTTTTTTACGAAAGGCCTTGTATGGCTGGTACTTCCTGCTGGTTTTTACCTCTGCTGCTTATCTTTTTACAGCACTCGGCCTTTCCTTTCAATACGTGTATCCCAACACACTTGATCTGAACAGTTACTTTCGCCTATACGTGAATTTATCTTGCGTTGTCTGCATGGTAAAGTTCTCACAGATGTTCTTAAATTTTTCAACACATCAGCCTCACATCAACCGCTTCCTAAACTACTTACTCATTTTTTTGGGTGTGATGGTACTTGCAACCATATTGGCGATGGACTTCATGACAAGAAACGGTCTATGGCTAATACCCTTAAGCAATTCCATTTATTTTGTGGGATTTTTATCATTCGTGTATGGGGCTGTCCGGAGCTTTCCTAAGCAGCCCATAACGGTACTCATTTATTTTTCAGCCTGGGGCACTTTGTTGCTGGGCTACATGACTCTGATCGCCTCAGAATTTGGATTAATTCCAGTGGAAAGTCTTTCGATAAACCCCGTACTTATTGGCTCCTCGCTCGAAACATTCATATTTTCTGTTGGCCTTACCTTTCAATTAAGTAAGGTTTACAATGAACGTAACCAACTTTCACTCGGCTTGGCTAAGCAACAAAAAGAATTACTGAAAGCCTACATAGAAGGTACCGAAAAGGAACGCAAAAGAATCTCACGCGAGTTGCATGACGACATTGGTAGCAGGTTGGGAAGTTTAAAACGTTTTATTTCAAAGAATGAAAGTCAAAACCTGACACTTGAAAAGCAAATAGATATTCTTTGTAACGATGTACGTGCTATGTCGCATCAACTGGCACCCGCCAGCGCAAGCATCACAAGCTTCCGGCAATTAATAAACCAGCTCTTGGAGGAAACAAGTCAACAAGAATTGAAAACAGATGTTCAATTTTATGATGTTCCAAAAACTCTTTCGCCAGAAACAACTCATCATCTTTTTCGCATGGTTCAGGAAGCTATCAGCAATGTTTTGAAACATGCGCATGCCACTGAACTTGATTTACAATTCTTTGCACACGGAAACGAGATGGTCATGACCATAGAAGACAATGGCCGTGGCTTTGATCCAAAATCAAATGCCCGTGGCATTGGCCTTCAAAATATGAAAGCGCGTACCGAAAGCTTGAATGGTACAATAGAGATTAGTAGTAATCCCGGAAACGGGACCAATATTATGATTAAGATTCCGCTTGAAGCCTCGGTACCAGTTAATGGTGCATTAACCGTGTGAACTGCTAGGCGCCAGTGCTTCAAGGCGATCAAAAATATATTTTAATTGAATCAACCTGGTTTTTCGCACAAAATTTGATGACTTAGAATCACCTACAAATTTCCCTATACAACAGTTGGCCTAGAAAAAAATGTCATAAAAAAAGGCCCCTTTTTTAAAAGGTGGCCTCTTCGATTTTTAGAAACTAATTCTTAGTTCAATAGCTTTCATTCTGAACCAACTCAGAATTAAGTATTGTTTCTCTTTGAGGAATAGGGAAAATTAGCTTAGGTGACGAAAATGATAACGCACCTATTGAACCTTGGGTGCGCTTTAGGTCATGAATCAAATGACCCTCAAAGGCCAACTCTAGTTTTCGTTCCTTAAGTACATCCGCAAGTACAACGGTTGTTAAATTACCTAATCCAACCCTAGTTCTAATTCTGTTAATATCTGAAAGAGGAGTAGCTCCAATAGAAGTTCCCGCACGCAAATTACCTTCTGCACGCGTCAAATATAATTCAGCAAGACGCACAATTGAGATATTTGCAAACCTGTTTGTAAATTTTCTTGTATAACGAACCCCCCCACTGGTTTGGAAAAATGCTCTTCGGGCATCTGCGGTTTCGTAAAGAGATAAATGGAAATCCTCTACAGGGATATCTCCGCGACCAGTAGGATCAAAAAAACTATTTAAATTATTAACACCTGCCTGAGAAGTCACCTGAACCGCAAAAATGTCCTCCATTGTTGCATACCCATTGCTTGTTCTGCTAGTGGAAGCCGTTGATGTCCTTGCAAACGCATCGGCAAAAATGGGTGTTAGCGAAAATGATCCTGCAATTACTTTATTGGCAGCAGTCACAGCCTCAGGATATTTATTCTGCATTAAATAAACCCTGGAGAGAATTGCACTGGCTGAATAAGTGGTTGCAAATATTCCGTTTCTAGTTGGCAAAAGTGTTTCTGCCGATTGTAGATCGCTAATGACTTGAGTATACACTTCTGTAACAGTGTTTCTTTTGACTTTAGCCGAAATGTTGCTAGCATCGCTAGGGACAAGAATTAAAGGAACTGCCAGATTTTGAGCTGGATTTCCGTCCACCCAGGTTTTGCCATACGTTCGGGCTAGTTCAAAATACATTGCTCCTCGAATAAACTTTGCTTCTCCCTCCACTCGGTTTTTCTTGTCCGCAGTTACCTTATCAAGATTAGCCAACACAGTATTGACATTGTTAATCGCAGTATAGGCTCCAAGCCAAGTTTCCTGTGCCTGACCGTTAGTTATTAACATATTCTTGTCCCAAATTTCTCCAGGAGCAACGAAGGTCCCATCCCAAGCAATTTCTCCGTTATCCCCAATAAGATCAGCATCCCGTAAAATATTACCACCATAAACATCTCCATCACCGATCGCTGTGAATGCTCCAACCAAGAGTGCTTCCACATCCCCAGAAGTACTGAGAGCTTGGGTGGAACTTACCGTATTAAGCGGTTTAATGTCCAGTCTATCTGCACAGTTCCATAGAACTATTGCACCTAACAAAAATGTATATCTATTAATTTTCATAATTCATTTAGTTTAAAAGCCAATGTTTACCCCAAACGTAATTGTCTTTGCTTGTGGGGCAGAATAAAAATCAATACCCTGATTGGTACTATTAGGTGAGCCATTTGCATTAACGTCATAGGAATCTGAATTTACTTCAGGGTCCCAACTCTTGTAGTCGGTAATCGTCCACAGGTTTTGGGCACTTGCGTACACTCTGAGTTTATTTAGCCTTAACTTGTTAATAATAGAAATTGGAAGGTTATAGCTCAAAGTAATAGTCCTTAACCGGATGTATGTCGCATCAGAAAGATAACGAGAAGATTCTCCCACACCATTACCCCCAAAAAGCCTAGCCTGGGGCACATCTGTTATATCTCCAGGATTTTTCCAACGCTTCAACTGATCCTTGCTTTGATTGTCAAAGAAGTCCCCGTTCGCACTCATGAATTTTCCTCCACCATTGTAAACTTTATTACCAAAAACACCTTGAAAAAGGAAACTTAGCTCAATGCCTTTGAAGGAAAGGTTATTAGTGATACCTGCAATAAAATCAGGGTTAGAGTTCCCCAATTTTTGTTGGGTGGCTGCATTGTAGTCGTTAGTCTTTGTAACGGAACCATCCAGATTAACGATATCATACAAAGCATCACCATTGGCTGGATCTACCCCTGCATATCTGGGCCCATAGAAAATACCAATTGATTCGCCTTCTTGTGTCCGGCTTAAAAATGAACCAGTAATAACCTGCTTATCCAAATTCACAATCTTGTTTACGTTTTTTGCATAGTTTAAACTTGTATTCCATTTAAAATTACCAACCAAGTTCTCTGAATTGATGACTATTTCAAACCCTTTGTTTTCTAGCGTTCCAACATTACGGGTTTGAGTGCGGTAACCTGAATTGCCCGGAAGATTTACGTTGAGTAGCAGATCGGAAGTATTCTTAATGTAGTAATCTAACTGACCGGTGATACGGCTGTTAAAAAAACCGAAATCAATACCAATATCTGTCTGCGCTGTCTCTTCCCATTTCAAGTTTGGATTAGGCAATTGTGAAGGGCGCTGTCCCGGGATACCTGCATATCCTGCATCTCCTGAAAATAGGCCAGCAGAAGGGAAATTACCAATTTCTGCGTTACCGGTAATTCCATAGCTGGCTCTTAGTTTTAAAAATTCAACGAAACTTTTTGATTCTTTAAAGAAACTTTCTTCAGTCAATATCCAACCTACCGAGGCAGCCGGAAAGAATCCATAGCGCTTCTCGGAACCAAAACGTGATGATCCATCAACCCGTCCACTCAAGGCCAATAAGTATCTATTCTTTAATTTATAGTTTGCCCTTCCGAAATAGGACAAGAAACTAAATGCAGTTTCAGTAGATGATCCAGCCGTTATACTAGCAGCAGAAGTTACTTTCTGGTAGGCATTACTCGGGAACTGCTGGCCAGATACACTATTGAATTTGGTGTTTGATTCTTGGTAGCTCAAACCACCGATGGCTTCCAGATTGTGTACTTCGTTGAAAGTCTTGGTATACCGAAGAAAGTTATTGGTGTTGTAATTGAAAACTTGCGTGTAGGCATTATAACCAAATCCGTTAGGCGTAGCTTGATTCCTAGAGGTTTCTTTTCCAAAATATTGTTCTTCATTTTGGAAAAGTAAGTCGTAACCAAATTCAGTACGGAATGTAAGTCCTTCTGTAATTTTGTATGCTGCATAAGCAGATCCTAAATTTCTAAATACCGTTGTTGGTCTTGACCCATATTCCTTATTCAATAAAGGATTATAATAAAGCGGAAAATTGGTGTTAGGTCTACCAGTAACCAAGTCTAATGCACCACTAGGCAAATTAGTCCGCGGATCGATAATTGGGGTCATCGGAGATAGTGCAATAATTTGCATAGGTGTAGAAAACGCGTTATCATCAGAAAGGCGTTTGTTAATTGTCCTGCTCACACTAAAATTTATGCCTAAACTTAACCTTTCAGTTGCCTGATGGTCTAGATTTACCCTTCCATTGAGGCGATCGAGACTATTGGCCACCAGAATACCAGTTTGATTGGTACGCCCTCCAGAAATAAAAAACTTAGTTTTCTCAGTCCCACCATTAATACTTAAATCCAATTGGGAAATACCCGCATCTTTGTTATAAACTTGATCCTCCCAATTTGTATCAACATACCCTGACGCACCGGGTGTTGCCCACGAGTCATGTGCAACGCCAGAAGCTTGAGTGGACGGTGCTGCCCCATAGCGATTAAATCGATTTATCAAACTAGGGGTAAGGCCTCCATTCGCCTCCGTAAAAAGTTCAACAAATTCGGCTGTGTTTAACCACTGCCTCTTATTTGTAGGGGAACTAGTTCCTACAAAATAGCCCAAGTTAAAGTTTGTTTTACCAGACTTTCCACGTTTAGTAGTAATTAAAACGACACCATTCGCAGCCCTTGATCCGTAAATAGCAGCTGCGGAGGCATCCTTTAAAATATCCACCGATTCAATATCGTTAGGGTTAATATCTACTAATGGATTAGTGGCCGCAGTTGAACTGGATAAATTTTGGGAGGTAATTGGCACACCATCTACTACATAAAGTGGCTCATTACTAGCTGAAACAGAAGAGGATCCACGGATACGGACTTTAATACCTTGGCCAAGCTTTCCGTTTCCCGCTTCTACAAAAACACCTGCAGCACGGCCTTGAAGTGCTTGTTCAAAACTTGGAACGGGTATGCCTTTAAGAACTTCACCTTTTACACTGGCAATGTTTCCAGTTAGGTCTTGTTTAATTTGACTGCCGTAGCCAACCACAACAATTTCCGACAATTGGGTGATGTCTAATCCAAGTTGGATATCAACAACTGTTCTCTCTCCAATTTCAACTTCAATGGTTTTTAAGCCAATGAAAGAAAAAACAAGACTGCCTGCATTAGCCGGTACGGAAAGAGAATATTTCCCGTCCGAATCAGTAACAGTTCCAATGGTAGTGCCTTTCAGCACCACGTTCACGCCAGGTAAAGATGAAGCATCTTCTTGAGCTGTCACTTTACCAGATACTACCCGTTCCTGCGCCCATGCACTGAGCACAAAAACGAATGAGAAGTATAGTAGTAAAAACTTCTTCATAGTTTAAGGTTTAGATTTAAAATTAATTTTTAGAATACCAAAGTAGGAATAAATTCTAAAAAAGAAAATAACATATTCAATATAACATCGATTCATTAACTATCTCCTTAAAAATGGAGGAAACAATTTAAAAATTACTCCCGAATACCCTTTTCACGGTATTTTCATTAGTAAATCATAATAGTATCTTGTTGCCACTTATGAACAATATGAAAATATACTTTTTCATTGCAACGCTTTGTTTTACTTCACTCTTCTCCTTCAGCCAAACATTGGAGCAACGCTATCCGCAGCTAGATGCTTTAGCGAAAGCACAAAACTATAATCAAATAATAGCTCAAGAAAAACAAGTTATACCACTTACGGAAAACAGGCAAGACACACTTTCCGCAGCCACCGTCAGTATTTTTGCAGAAGCTTATTATAACACTGAACAATACGATCAAGCTATCCAATATTGGGAACAAGAACGAACTCTTCGGCTGGCACTGAATCAAGTCGAAACAGAATCCTACAGCTCAATTTTATTTAACCTCACTAACACATACAGCCTTGTCGGACGCTATCGAGAGACCCGCATGAGAGGCGAAGAATTGTTGATGGTAGATGAAAAGTTGTTTGGAAATGGTTCTGCTGAATATGCCCAGTCTCTCTCCTTCTACCTGGATGTGCTCATTAACTTGGGAAATGTGCAGGCCGCCAAAAATACCGCCACTGCAGGGATGAATAATTTTAATAAAAAAGAAACTGAGTATGCACTTATCTTAAATAAATACGCAGACATTCATAACCTAACGGGAGAATATACACGTTCTGAAAAATTCTTTCAGGAGTCGCTTAAGATTTTAAGGTCAGCAGAGGGTAATGCCTCTCTCAACGTCAATAATGTTTCGGTGAACATGGGCAATCTATATGTCAATCAAGGACGTATACCGGAAGCCGAAAAACTTTTTTCAGCAGCCGAAAATTTTTACCGCAGCCAGCTTGATAATGCTGAAGTTGAAGCAGCCTATTATTCTACCCTAAACAACCGAGCCTATGCGTTACACTCTTTATCTCTTTATGAAAATGCAATTCAACTTTATAAGCTCGTGTTGCGTCACGATAGCATTGCCTTTGGCACTCAACATCCTGACTATGCCAAAACGTTGACCAACCTTGCCAACACGTTAATCAGCCAAGGGCAAACAGCAGAAGCAAGGAGGCTGCTTCTCAGAGCAGTGCAAATAGCCATTACTACCAATGGTGTCCAAAGCATTGATGAGGCTTCGCGGCTCAACAACATTGCCAACACCTACAAATCAGAAGGCCAATATGATAGCGCATTGATCCTCTATCGGCAGGCCGATGCTATTTTCTTAAAAGAGCTTGGTGAAGGAAGTTTAGAGTATAGCACTACTCAGTTCAACATTGGTAAAGCCCTGATGGGAAAAAATTCTCCTGACTCGAAACCTTACCTTCAAAAAGCCCTGATGTTGCGGAAGAAATTATTGGGTGCCCGTCATCCCAGATATGGAGAAGTATTGCAAAAACTTGCCCTTACGGAATGGCATGATAACAAGCCGACCAAAGCCACGGGCTATTTTAATGAACTTGTCAATAATTACTATGCCCAGATTGACGATTATTTTCCAATACTGAGTGAGGAAGAAAAATCAAAATTCTATTTCAGCAAATTCAAGATTGATCAGGAAGCCTATGTCAGTTTTGTACTCGATCGCCTTAGTAACAACCCCACCCAATTAGGAAGCCTGTATGATCTCTCGCTGAACACGAAAGGGATTATTTTTTATGCTACCCAAAAAGTAAAGCAAGCGATTATGCAAAGCAATAATCCAGAGCTCATTAGCCAATACGACACTTGGGTTTCCTTGAAAGAGCAATTGGCAAAAGCGTATGGTGAAGGCAGTGACGAAGCTCTAAAATTAGGCGACTCATTAAGCAACCGTGCGAATGTTCTGGAAAAAGTACTGGTGTTGAAATCAGCCGAATTTAAAAATGTATTTGTCCGTAAAACATATTCCTGGAAACAAGTACAAGCAAAGTTAAAACCCGGTGAGGCGGCTATTGAAGTTCTGCGTTTTCGAACATATTCTCAGGAAGAAGAGGGCTACTTCACAGGCCGTGTTAATTACATTGCGTTGATCCTTACCCCAGAAACCAAAACCGGTCCACGCGTTTTTCGGTGGGCATCAGGCGGACAAATGGAAGGGCGCATGCTCAACTTTTATCGCAATGCTATCAAATTCCAAATGCCTGATACCATCAGCTACAATGTTTTTTGGAAGCCTTTACGTGATGAGCTCAATGGTATCACTAAAGTTTTTTTTAGTCCAGACGGGGTCTTTAGTCAAATCAATCCCAATACCCTCTACAATAGTAAGACATCAAAATATCTGGCGGATGAAATAACTCTTGATCTGAAAACAAATACGCGTGATATTTTGGAGCAGCCCAAACAAAGAAAAAGTAAATCAGGCGCATATCTCTTCGGTTTCCCGGACTACCAAACACTTAGCCTTGACCAACCCGAACAAGAAGCTACAGCAGAGCGGTCTTCAAGAGCTTTGAACCGTTCGCTACGTTCAGGATTGCTACGAGGATTTTTGCGTAGCGATGGCATTCCGTCTTTGCCGGCAACCAAAATTGAAGTTGAAAACATTGCCAAAGAATTTAAAACCTATGGCACCCCATCAACTACTTTACTGGCACGACAGGCCAATGAAGCCGAAATAAAAAAAATAAAAAGTCCATCTATACTACACATCGCCACGCACGGTTTCTTTTTAGATGATGGCGAGCTTTCCATCACTTCAGCAGATCAAAGTAAGTTTTTAGACAATCCTCTTTTTCTATCCGGTCTTATCCTGGCAAGTGCAAATACTGCCGGGGGTGGTGAAGATGGTATTCTTACAGCATACGAAGCCATGAATATGTCACTCGAAGACACAGAACTGGTTGTCTTATCTGCTTGCGAAACAGGCTTGGGGACAGTTAAAAATGGAGAGGGTGTTTTTGGTTTGCAACGTGCTTTTCTGGTGGCGGGTGCGAAAACCATCATCATGAGTTTGTGGAATGTAGATGATGAAGCCACACAGCAACTTATGAATAATTTCTATACCAACTGGCTGAAGGGCATGGACAAACACGCTGCCTTCCTTCAAGCACAACAGGAACTTCGAATTAAATATTCTGCACCTTTTTATTGGGGAGCGTTTGTTATGGTGGGGGAATAGTTTGAGTCACTGCTCATACTTTTCCAGGGACTTTTCTTTCGGCATCTCTAAAAACTCCTTTTGACCTTCTCCATTTGGAGGATAGTATAAAGTGGGATTTTAAAAAGGAGAACATGAACATAAAGATTTATGCCTTTTATCACCTCATCCCCAACCCTTCTCCTGAGGAGAAGGGAGTCGTCACCCCTCTCAGTCTTGGTGGGGGTGAGGTGACACTGAGTTCATTGGTTGAAGGATTGAGCCGGACAGGCAGGGGATGAGGTGGTCAAAAGGCAAGGTTTTTGCAGATGCCCTTTACGGAATAAACTCCTCTTCCTTTATCTTCCAGAAAAGTGAGTTAAGCGAAGAGTTGTATTTGAACTTTCAGTGCTTTGTTATATCAAGAGATGCTCTAATCATGATTATCACAGTACTCCAAATCATAATCACCAATAGGCGCACCTGGAGGAAGCCCTACCAAATTTTCAGCTTTAAACTCGTCAGGGTCATCTTGAAATGTATTGATTTGTTTCAGCGCAAAAAGATAATGAGCTTTCCAATCTTCGTCAACCGTCAATTTGACTTTGGCTTCAAGCCAGACTTTCAATTTAATCACTTCTAAGGATGCAATCCCTTTCACTTGCGTGGAGGCGTCTTTACTCACGGCAAGCCTCATCAGGTTATTGAGAAGAACATTGTTCACTGTAATCTGAACGGCTCCTTCATAACCAGTTTTCGCGGTCGCTTTAAACGTGATGGCAATCAAACGATCCATCACACTTTCAAGGCTTGGCATCCGCGCATCGCGGGCATGATATTCCAGAAGCCTTGCCGCCCTGGCAGGATGAAGAACTAATCCGATGGTCATATCTGCTGCACTCTCCGCTGCAGAAAGAGGATCGAACGTAAGTTCCGTTCTTACTTTCACTACCTCGCGATGGCGCGAATACCCTAATGGTCGTGGAGGTATAATTTTTAAAAGATTTTCTGGCAACGAAAGAACGGAAGGATCAAGGGTTTTCATTAACGCCTCAAGGGCTTTGATTTGATTTTGTGGAGACACAATCTCAGTAATAAGCTGTCCGTCTCCACGCAAAGCATATCGGTAGTTCAATCCGCCAACCACTTTAGCGGCAGCTTCGGTTTGATAGCGATGAAAAAAATACATGGGCACCAACACCTCTTCAAGCGTGGCCATCGGAGCGCCCAGTTTGATATTACGCTCACCAAAATTTTTCAGCACTACAGTGCGAATTTCTAACATACGGTTGAGTTCATCAGAAGCGTCCTTACCGTTATCCCATAAATGTGCATACGGATGAGCGCCACCCAACGGACGAGCGTCTTGGTCGGACAAAAATGTCAATCCGGCTTTTAACGAATTTTGAACAATGTCATTCAGTGCTTTGTCTTCATCTGTTCCGTCTGGAAAATGCTGATAGCCATAAGCGATTGAAACTTTATCGAACGCACCAATTTTAAGATCATAAGCATCGCTCAAATCAATTTTACCATTTGTAAGTTTCACTAGTGGGTGTGGATAGTCCATTACTGAGGCGCGTTCCTCTGCACTAGATGAATAAGCGTGAGCAAGTCCAATCGTATGACCAACTTCATGTGCCGCCAATTGTCTTAACCTATCTAGCGCCATTTTTTCCATCTCTTTCGAAACTGGCTTGCCTTCTTCATAAGGCGCAAGTAATCCCTCGGCAATTAAATAATCCTGGCGAACACGAAGTGAACCCAACACAACATGACCTTTAATAATTTCACCTGTCCGAGGATCTGTTATTCCTCCTCCATACGACCATCCGCGTGTAGACCTATGTACCCAATTGATCAGGTTATATCTGGCATCCATAGGATCCGCATCGGGTGGAAGTAACTCAACACGAAACGCATCTTTGTAACCGATCGCCTCAAATGCCTGGTTCCACCATCTTGTACCTTCCATTAAAGCAGATCGGATTGGCTCCGGTGCTCCGGGATCCATATAATAAATAATCGGTTCAACCGGTTCACTTATTGCAGCCGATGGATCTTTCTTCTCCAATCGATGGCGGGTAATAAATCTCTTTTCAATTGACTCGCTTATCGGAGTTGCATAATCATAATAGGATGCATTGAAATAGCCAGCCCGCGGATCAAACTTACGGGGTTTGTAATTGTTATCAGGCAACTTTATAAAGGAATGGTGCACTCTAACCGTAACACTTGAAGGCGTAGGCACAACACTTCGGATAAAACCACCACTTGGTTGTCCAGTAAAACTTAACGTGACCTCAAATTCAGAATTTTCAGGAAAGTTTTTTGTTCGTGGAAGGTACATGGCTGAGCGAGATTTGTCCAGGCTATAACTTCCCTGTTGGGTAGTGCGAAGTGTACCAACAACATCATGCACATCTTGAATCAAAAAATCGGTTGCATCTACTAGTACTTTTTCAGGCTCTTCTCCAACTACCGGAAATCCCCAAAGGACTGATTGAGCGAAGGCCTCTTCAACTGCCTTGCGCTCGGCAGCGTTATCAGTAATGGCCCGGTAACTGTAGTTAGGTTCAATCAACAAAACTTTCGGCCCTCGTCTGTCAAACTTCACTATCCTGTCGCGCCCAAGTTGATTTCGATCAAGGCCAATGTCGTTAGAACCTACTCCGGCTGTTAAACCCTCCACATACAAAAATTCCGAATTGAACTTATCAATAACCAAAAATACCTTATCCTGCTTTTCGTCATAATAATAATCAAAGTAACCCGAGTACTTCTTCATACCGGCTACTTTTGAATCGATTCCTGAAGAGGGGGCAACTGCTTGAGCAGTGGCTTCCTGCGTATCTTTCTTCTTTTGACCAATAACCGTTAGAGATACTAACAGGAAAATAAGAATGGGTATTTTCTTCATACTTGAGAATTTTACCTCAAGTAAATTTAAAGTCGCTCCATTCGCAAATAAAAAGGTGAATGCGTAAGAGTTTGTTTTACTAACGGCAGGATTTGCGTTGTTGCCCTACATCCAGGATTTCAAAGTAAGCAACCAGGCAGTTTATCCATGATATACCCGCGAAGCCACAATCAGGTCATTTTTTATTTCAAGGACTTCCGCAACTAAAATGTTTTCTTCTCCTTGAACAATCCTGATATATTCCATAAAGACTCTTTCAGCATTGGCCGTAAGTGAAGTCGCCTTATATTGTAAAGTTGGCAATCTGTCAAACGCCTCTTTCCACCAAGTACGTAAGTTCTCTTTTCCTTTTATCAGACCATTGGTTTCAGGATGCCGCAATTTCAGTTTAGGACTATAATGCACGGCATCTTCGGCATACAAAGAGAGTAATGTCTCAAGTTTGTGATCATTAAAGGCAGAGAGCCACTGACGCGCAATATGAAGAAGGTCATTGTTCATGACAAAAGTCAGGGCGATTATATTTCCAATTGATCCGGATCTTGGCGGGTGTCAAATATGGCAGCAATCAAAATAATCTTTTCAGTATTAATCACGCGATAAACAATTTTATAGTTACCCGAAACCAAATACCGATAATCTAATGCTACAACAATTGGATTGTTCTCTTTCTGCCCGATCTCTGGATGACGGGAGAGCTTCCTGGTTTTCTCGTAGATTTTTTCCTTGATTGAATTCGCAACCTTAATACCTGCTACTTCTTTATAATACTGAAACGCTTCCTTCAATTTATACTTCGCAAGTTCAGTCCAAATTACTTTCATATTACCAATTCTCAGATTCTTTCTCTAAGGATTTTTGGCTTATTACTCTTCCGTGCTTATAATCTTCGTTTGACTGATCTAACATCGCTTTGTAGGCTTTTTGACTCATGGG
>JANOLM010000309.1:0-1849 GCA_031419815.1 Bacteroidia bacterium | reverse complement strand
GGCAAAACTTATCGGGCACAGATAGAAAGTACTGGAACTCAATACTCTTTACCCTCCGCAGAAGAAGATGGATGTGTTGTTCTAGCTACACCCACCAAAGAGGCTCTTCGGTTGATACTTGCAGTGCCTCAAAAATCAGATTTGCGCGAGCAAAATTTATACCTGGTGATGAGTGCCCATGGCAAAATTTATTTTTCTGCTGCATTCCGCTTTGGCGAAAAAGAGTTTGTACCCGTGCTCATTCCACAAAAAAAAAGACCTGCAGGTGCTGCTGTCATTTCTTTACTAACCTCAAAAGGAAAGACGATTGCCGAACGTTTGGTGTACAACGATATTATGGGAGAGATTCAAGTGAAACTGACTACAGAGAAAAAGATTTACCGGCCGAGAGAAAAAATAAATTTTGAACTAGCGGTTACTGATGAACTCGGAAATCCTATAAGAACCGATATAGCAGTTTCAGCAGTGTCTAAGAAATTATTTCCATTGCACGATGCACAAAATACGTATGCTGATGATATTTATCTATTTGGCGAATTTCCAGATGAATCATTCTCGATCAATCGAAATAACCCTGATTGGCAAGCTTCTCTTGACAATTTTATGATCACCAAACAGTGGAAGCGGTATAGCTGGCAAGATATTATCGGAGGGAGCAAAAAAACTTTATCATATGGATTTAAGAAAATGTTAAATCTGGAAGGTGTTGCTCTTAACAAAGAAACAGGAAAACCTGTGCCCGACTCCACATTGATTATGGTGTATCTGCAGGATCACATGATGGGCTATGAAGCGTGGACGGGCAAGGACGGTGTGTTTGATTTGCCTTTTCTGTTTGACTTTTGGGGTGCTGATAGGCTTTTTTACCTCTTAGAGGACGATCGTAAGGAACTTAGAAATGTAGAAATCAAATTAGTTGACGATTTCTTACCAGTGAAACAAGAGACTGCTTACAGAGAAGTAGAAAAGCCGGATGAATACACGGATTTTGTTCTTAAGAAAAACCTGATCAACAATTCATTCAACTATTTCTCAGCCAGTACCAATTCGGGCAAGGTAGATTTAGACGACCTCAACGCTGCGTTTGAAGATGAGGTGATGGGGGCAGACATTGAAGTAGATGTTGCCCGTTATATTGTATTCCAAACCATGGAAGATTTGATTCGTGAAGTAATCCCTTCTGTGTTGCACAGAAGATCGAATGGCAAGCCAATTGTTCGTATTGTTCTTTCTCCATCGAGCGCAATGCCTACCGGTGATCCTTTGTATGTGATTGATGGCGTGCTTTCAAAGAATACTGAATACTTTCTTGCCCTTAAACCTTCTGAGGTGTTGACGGTGAAAGTGGTAAAGGACATTGCCAAGCTCAACCATTTCGGAGCTATGGGTAAAAACGGAATTGTATTTATCCAGACAAAAAAGCCCAACCCTGCTAAACTTTTGGCGATGACTAACAGTTTACCAATCGAAGGTCTGACTAAACCGTTGAATTTCGTTATGCCAGATTACAGTGTTGATCCTCCTAAGAAGGAGCGAATACCTGATTTTCGATCTGCCTTGTATTGGAATCCCACAGCTAAGACAGATGCCACAGGAAAAACGACATTGAGTTTTTTTTCTTCGGATGACCTGGGATTAATAAAAGTAATTGTGAAAGGAATGACTACAGATGGTCGACCATTTTCAGGAGAAACGGAAGTGGAGATTTCTTTGCAGACCTCAAGAAATTAAATTATTTTTAAAATTGTACTATCCCTCGAGGTGTAATACAATAGTCCATTTCAATATCATAAGGTGTTCTATAATCGATAGAATCAGTAGCCTCAAAAAAAGACAAGCCTACTTTCTT
>JANOLM010000308.1:0-2775 GCA_031419815.1 Bacteroidia bacterium | reverse complement strand
TGCGCAAATACCTTGACTCCGTAAATAAATACTTCGGGGCTTTTGAAGATAGTAGCGAAATCCTAGCCGATATAGAGGGACGGATTGCCGAAATCTTTCTTTCCAAACTTAATGATGGCAAGCAGGTGATTACGGCAGAAGATGTAAACTTCTTAATTGCCACCATGGGCAGTGTCAGCGACTTCAAAGCTGCAGAAGAACACGAAGTACCGGCAGGCGAATCGCCTAAGCAAGATCAACGCAATCAAAAGACAGGAAACTCCTCCGGACATAATGCTGCTAATAAAAAATTATTTCGCGATCAAAAGCGCAAGATAGTAGGAGGCGTATGCGCAGGTCTGGGCCACTATTTCAACATCGACCCGGTTTGGCCCCGGTTGCTGTTTGCACTGCTTGTGCTGGGTAGCTATGGTGGTTTACTTTTAGTTTACATCATTTTCTGGATTGCCCTGCCCACTTCCACTGAGTTGGAAGATGAAGGAACTGTAAAGAAAATGTTCCGTGACACGAGTGAGAAAAAGGTTTTGGGCGGGGTAGCTAGTGGCGTAGCTGCTTTTTTTGGTGCAGATATTACCTTGATCCGTCTATTATTTGTGATTGGCGCTATTGTCGGTGGCTTAGGGTTCATTATCTACATCGTGCTGTGGATTGCCCTTCCGGAAGCCAAGACACTCACCGAAAAAATGCAAATGCAAGGTGAGGCCGTAACTTTATCCAACATCGAATCAAGTGTAAAGAAAAGTTTAAACGAGAAAGGAGAACAGGAAGAAAGCACGCTTGCCAAAATTATTCTCTTCCCATTCCGTGCCATTGCAGCCATCATAAATGGTTTGGTAAAAATACTAGGCCCTCTTTTCAAAGTTACAATTGATATTTTACGCATTGCCATTGGTATAGTGATTCTATTGACAGGTTTAGGTTTTATAATCTCATTGGTCTTAGCTGGAGGTATTGTGATTGGATTATTCTCAGTTGGTTCAGTACCACTTTGGGGAGATCTTCACGTGAGCGGAATGAGTCTACCGCTAGAGGCTATGCGCAATGCATTCCCAACCTGGACTTTGATTTTTGCTTTCCTGGCTGCCTTTATTCCGGCTATGTTCATACTATTAATTGGTGGTTCAATCATTGGCAAACGGATAGCTTTTAACCCCATTGTTGGATGGACAATGTTTGTCATCTTTTTTATAAGCGTTGCTGTCTTGAGTTTCAGTATTCCACAGTTCGTGTATTCATTCAAAGAAGAAGGC
This sequence comes from Bacteroidia bacterium, assembly GCA_031419815.1. Taxonomy (GTDB): domain Bacteria; phylum Bacteroidota; class Bacteroidia; order Cytophagales; family Cyclobacteriaceae; genus ELB16-189. Next base: position 1,525 of record JANOLM010000308.1, on the reverse strand, counting down.
GAACACAAAGTAGAAAAAGTATTTGCTATGAACGGAAAAACACCATTACTGAAAATCAATGAAGTTGGCCTTGACGACTATGATGTAACTTCCTTACGGTTGAAAGGCTATGATGGAAAAGATGTTAAACTTGTTCAGCATTTTGAAGCCCAAGGTGCTACCCGAAAAATAGCAGCAGAGAATGCACAGATGGTAAGCTATGGTGTAAATCAATTGGATAGTATCATATCTTTTGATTCCAATCTCATATTCAATAAGGATGCAAAATTTAGGGCACAACGATTGGATATGGATTTGTTCATCCCTTATAATCAACCCTTTGTTGTAGATGCCGCCCTTTGGCGAATGATTGATACAAGGATTATCGGTGCAGGCAGTCGCTATTGGTCGCTCAATTTTGAAACACAAACCTGGAAAATGACAGAAAAAGGTTGTGAATGTATTACCTGCCCTGTTGAGGAAAGCGATCGTGAAAGTGAAAACAATAATGATGAGAATGTTCCTGCCACTGCTGAATTGGACGCAAGGGATCAATATGGTCTTAAAAATTTCAACAGTGTTGATCTCAATGGGATTTTTAAAGCTACCATTCGCAAAGGAAGTTCATACTCAGTCAGGATGGAGGGTAACAAAGCAACCAAGAAACATTACAATGTTTCATTGGATGGTGAAACCCTGGTTATTAATTACGATGACGACCGAAAGTTTTTCTGGAAAGGCAATCTGTTGGATGAAGACGATATTAGAATAACGGTCATAACGCCCAGTCTAAAGGAGCTGAACGTGCGTGGTGCTGGCAAAGTAGATATTCGCGGATTTGATGAAGAGGAAATGGAAATTAAATTATTGGGTGCCGTGGTGGCTGATGGGGAATTTTCCGCCCGCAATCTTACCATTGATTTGACAGGTGCTTCGTCCCTAGATTTAAAAGGAGGAGGAAATTTTATGGAAGCTAACATTACCGGTGCATCGGGACTAAAAGCCTATGGTTACGAAGTGGAGCGTGCGGTTATCCAGGCTCATGGAGCATCTACTGCCAAAGTTAACGCCACTGAAACACTGGAGATCACAAAGGGAATTGCCAGTTCGGTTTCGCATCGAGGCAATCCGGAGATAATTAAAAGGGATTGATGGAGGCATATTCGTGAAAAAAGGGAGCTTGCTTCCTTTTTTTTTCACTTCCTTTCGATGCTATATAACCGGCCTCAAGCATAACCTATGCGAATGCCGAAAGGCGATCGTCTTCCCGTCAAAATATTATATATATTTCAGCCCTGAATATATATACTTCAGTTTCAATCGTGAGTACATCCGGCTGGGCACATTTTTGGGAAAATGAAAAGCACTCCTTCAATACCGTCATGAAGATTGCTACAACATACTTTGCATCCAAAATAGAAAATAAATTTCAATTAAATTCAACAAGCAAAATTCTGGATTATGGCTGTGGGCCGGGTTTTCTGATTGACTACCTGGCGACAAAAGAAATTTCAATTACAGGAGCCGATATAAATCAATTTTACAT
>JANOLM010000307.1:0-11221 GCA_031419815.1 Bacteroidia bacterium | reverse complement strand
TTTTGAAGAGCAGATTATAAAAAATAATAGCACAATGGGCTTTAGCCCTTAACTTAATGACATTGGCCGTTGCGACATGAATAAGTTGGACTACCTATGATCATGCTAAGTAATTCTACTTTGTTAAGTTAGATTTCTTTTTTAAAATATTCATTATCAGGATAATATCGAAGAATATCAGTTGCTCGATTGTTGTGCCTGACGACCATCTGATCTATTTCTTTTTCTATATACGCACCACCTTCTTTTAAGGAGGCGATCAACTGGAGGCGCACATCGCGTACGCTCAGAAGCGGTATGTTTTCCTGATGGAGTATCTTTTGTTTATTGACAAATATACAATTAGGCTAACTACTTGAAAGTAAATCAGTTTAACTTAACAAAGTAGAATTAGTGGGTGGTGAACAATCAGGTCTGAATTTGTTAACTTACATAACAAAAAATATTTGCTCCACATGGCACGATTATCACTCCAGGTAAATGGACAGACAAAAGAAATTGATGTAGATCCTAAGATGCCCTTGCTGTGGGCGATCCGGGATTTTATTGGGCTCACTGGCACTAAATTCGGGTGTGGCATTGCGCAATGCGGTGCTTGCACTGTGCATTTGGATGGTGTTCCTGTTAGGTCTTGTGTTATCCCTTCGTCTGCCGCAACCGGCAAAGAGATTACCACCATCGAAGGGCTTTCCACAAACAACGATCATTCAGTACAACTCGCCTGGATAGCAGAACAGGTTCCACAATGTGGTTACTGCCAATCCGGACAAATAATGAGTGCAGCTGCTTTATTAAAGAAGAATCCAAACCCAACGGACGAGGATATTGATATGGCCATGAGTTCTGTTTTGTGCCGATGTGGAACATATCCCAGAATCAGAAAGGCAATCAAGCAAGCTTCAAAAATGTAATGTATGCAATCCATCTCCAGACGAAAATTCATCCAACTTACTTCAGCAACTAGTGCCTTCCTCTCCATTGGCTGGGTGGCCGAAGCTGTTGGGGATGATAAACTTATAGCCCGATTCACCTCCGATCTTTCCAAGGTGAAACTGAACCAATTCATTTCCATTGGCACCGATGGTAGTATCATTCTTTTCAGCCACCGACCTGAAATGGGGCAAGGTACTTATCAATCTATTCCAATGATTCTTGCGGAAGAATTAGAAGTAGATATTGATAAGGTGGAAATCCGTGCTTCTGCTGCCAACGCAGATTTATATGGAAACCAGATGGTGGTGGGTAGCCGAAGCATTCAAACAGAATTTGAAAAGCTTAGAAAGATGGGAGCCGCTGCCAGAGAGATGCTGCGGCAGGCAGCAGCAAATACATGGAAGATCAACATTGAACAATGCAAAGCAACTAAGGGAACGGTAGTCAATCAAACGGGTGTTGTGCTCACGTATGGAGAACTGGTAAATGAAGCAGGAAAATTATCTATACCCGAAAACCCGCCCCTAAAGAAACGAAGTGAATTTTCGATCATCGGAACATCCGTAAAGAGAAAAGACATTCCGATGAAAACAAACGGAGAGGCAAAATTTGGGATTGACATTACCGTACCCGGAATGTTATATGCCTCCGTTGAGCGGTCGCCTGTGTTTATTGGGAAAGTGAAGAGCTTTAACAAAGACGAAGTTTTAAGTATGCCGGGTATCCGTCATGTGTTTCAAACATCGCGCGAAGTATTTGGACAAAAGCGAGAGGGTGTGGCCGTGCTGGCCGACAACTATTGGTACGCTCAACAGGGTAGAAAGGCGCTGAAGGTGGAATGGGACACGCAGGGTTTAGAAAAAATCTCTGACCAAACCATACTGACAGATTCGTATGAAGCAGCTAAAACCGATGGCGATGAATTGTTTGGTAAAGGAGATGTGAATTCCGTTTTTAAAAATACAAAAGACATCATCGAAGCCACGTATGAAACTCCCTATCAGGCTCACGTGCCGATGGAGCCGATGAATGCCATCGTAAGTGTGACGGATACGGAAGCAACATTTTGGGGATCAACACAAAATCCTAATGGCATACGCACCTTTCTCTCCAAAACATATAACCTTCCGGAGAGTAAAGTCAACATCAACTATACGTTTATGGGCGGTGGTTTTGGACGCAGGTCATTAGTTGATGTAGCGGAAGAAGCCGCGGATCTATCTAAGAAATCAGGGACACCGGTAAAAGTTATTTGGACCAGAGAAGATGACCAAACACAAGGACCATTCAGGGCATGTAGCCTAAATGTGTGCCGCGCTGTAATAGATGACCAAGGCAACGTAACAGCACTTGAACACAAAGTGATTGCCCAGGAAATTCAAAATCAGACGGGTCCCAATATGAAAGCGGGCCGTCAATTGATGGGTGGAATCAATACAGATTTTTTGATACCCAACCTTTCTGTGAAAGGAGTACTACGAAAAAGACACATCCCTATCTCCTACTGGCGCGCTGTGTATCATTCTACAAATCCTTTTGCCCATGAGTGTTTCATGGATGAACTCGCCCACCAGGCAAAGAAAGACCCTTTGCAATTCCGGCTCGAAATGCTGGATCATCCCCGCTACCGTAGAGTGCTGGAAGAGGTTGCCGAAAAAACCAATTGGAATGGACCCAGAAAAAAAGGAATAGGAAGAGGAATAGCTGCTGTTGAAAGATCGGGCGCATATTTTGCCCAAGTAATAGAAGTAGAACAACGAGGTAAGAAGATAGTGCCTGTTAAAATTACAACGGTAATCGATTTGGGTATTTGCATTAATCCCGATACAGTAAAGGCACAAACGGAAGGTTCTATAATAATGGGATTAGGAGCTGTGTATGCAGGCCTGACTATACGAAACGGGGCAATAGTGGAGCAAAATTTTCATACGTACCCCATGCTCAAAATCAGCCAGTGCCCGGAAATTGAAACCTACATTCTCGACAGCGATGCGCCACCAGATGGGGCTGGCGAAGCAGGCTTGCCTACGGTAGCCCCTGCGTTGGCCAATGCAATCTTTGACCTTACCGGTAAGCGCATCAGGAAACTACCCATCGATTTAGGAAAAATAGTTTAGCTAAGACTCTTAATCTAATCTAGTTGAAAAGTGTTGGGCAAACTAAATTTTACATTAGCTGCTTTGCCACGCTGGTGTCCAGGAACCCATTTAGGCATGGCAGTAACGACACGTACTGCTTCTGTGCGAAAACTCTGATCCCTCGCTGGTTGATTCTTTTACTTCCACTTCGCGCACACTACCGTGCACTTCGGGGTAAGGTGATACTGAGTTCAGTGTGCCTTAAAATAGTTGATGGTACTAAATCAGTATGCTGAATGACATTCATCATATAATGTCCATGTTTCAAATTTTACTTTTAGAAGGTATTAGGCCTAAATTTTGTAGACAGATTAGCACTAAGGTCAATTGATTTGTATACCCGCAGAATTAGCACACTGTATTTATTTGATTCAAGCTGGTCGGCACTTCAAAATTTCCATATATGGCGGGAGGAAGAGTCATAAAAATAGTCATCCGTACGGTAGGAGTTAAACAGTAAAACAAATTTAAAAATCATGACAGCAAAAAAATTAGGCATTTGGATGGATCATCAAAACGCTCATTTAATGGAGTTCACAACTGATCCTATTGAAACAAAAACCATCGACTCGAAATTTACGCACGAGGTAAAAGTCCTGAGCCTGCACCAGGGTGAAAACCGGATGCACAATAAAGAACAGCATCAACAGGCAGACTATTACAAGATGTTGGGTGAGGCCATTAAAAATTATGAAAACGTTGTTCTCTTTGGCCCTACCGATGCAAAGACTGAGCTATTTAACATCTTAACAGCAGACCAACATTTTTCAAAAATTAAAATTAAAGTGAAGCAAGCCGATAAAATGACAGAGAATCAACAACATGCTTTTGTGAAAGATTACTTTTCAAAATACTAGTATAGATTATTTAATTATGCAACATTGAATTTAACAGGTAGACCCTCATCTCCCTGAACATTTTTGTGCGACTCCAAACGGAGTCGCATTTTTATAGAAATTTTTTTTGCGCCAGATGGAATTCATTGATTATTACAAAATTTTAGAGATCGGTAAAAAGGCTTCTGATGATGATATTAAAAAAGCATACCGAAAACTAGCCAGGAAGCTTCACCCGGATCTTAATCCCAACGATAAGAATGCACTTAAAAAATTCCAGCAGATTAATGAAGCCAATCAGGTACTGAGCGATCCTGAAAAGCGAAAGAAATACGATCAGTATGGAAAAGACTGGCAACACGCTGATCAGTTTGAGCAACAACGACACGCTCAACGACCATCAGATCATTCAGGCAGTCACCAGTTTTCAGGCGATCCGGATGGAGACTTCTCCAGTTTCTTTGAATCCATGTTTGGAGGATCAGGCCGAAGCAGTCAGGCTAAATTTAGGGGGCAGGATTACAATGCCGAATTGAAACTTAATTTAACGGATGCTTTGAAAACACATCAGCAAACGCTTTCTGTGAATGGAAAAAATATCCGCATTACCATACCGGCTGGCGTTGAGAATAGTCAAGTGATCAAGTTGAAAGGGCATGGATCACCTGGTGTAAATGCAGGCCCCGCAGGCGACTTGTATATTACTTTTTCAATTGCAAACCATCCTATTTTTAAGCGCTCAGGAAATGACCTGTTTGCAACAGCTACAATTGGTTTATATACTGCTATCCTGGGAGGTGAAACCACGATTGATACACTGAGTGGCCAGGTAAAATTGAAAGTAAATCCTGAAACACAACATGGTACAAAGGTAAGGTTGAAGGGAAAAGGTTTCCCTGTTTATAAAAAAGAAGGTGAAACAGGAGACTTGTACATTACTTACGAAATAAAGTTACCGACCCATCTCACCGAAAAACAGAAAACTCTTTTCACGGAATTATCTGAACTCAAATAGCCCTTCACATGGAAACAGAGGAAATGATACCCGCCACTGAATTTTGTATCCATCACAATATAGAGCTGGCTTTTATTACTTCATTGAATAAATCCGGCCTGCTCGAAATAATAATTATTAAAGAAAAACTATTTCTGCCCGTAAGTCAGCTAAGTCATTTGGAGAAGTTGGTGCGTCTATACTACGAGATGGATATTAATCTGGAAGGTATTGAAACTGTCAATCATCTTTTGCAACGTATAAATGCTATGGAGCTGCAGATTGCCCAACTTAACAACAGGCTTCGTATTTACGAAACGTAATTTAAAAAAATCTATTTTCAGACTATTCACTTCTTTGTGCGATATATATGAAGCGCGTGCAACTGGTCACTACCATTAAGAAAAGGTATGTAAGAATTAATAAGTTACTGAAACGAGTTTCCAAGGATTTTGATGCGGAATACATTCACCAGTTTCGGTTGGAAGTAAAAAAATTAAGCTCATTTCTTCGGATGGTTTCTACAACCATGCCCAAACGTTCTAACCTAAAACTTCCTGAAAAACTGCATAAATTTTATGGAATTATGGGAGCCATCCGTAGTCTGCAGCTTCAGCAGCAGTCTATAAATGGATTATTGAAGGTGGAATATTTCGACCTACAGGATACATACCTGAGCTTTATCAAAACTGAAATTGACGAACAAATAATATTTGCCAGGCGACTGGTCAAGGACAAAAAGCCTTTCGCAAATGGAAGAAAGAAACTGTTAGAACATTTACCCTCGAATCTTAAACAGAAATTCATCGGAAAATTCACCCTCCGTAAACTAAAGGCGATTGTACTTTTAATGCAGCCCTCTTCGGTTTCAGATGAATCATTGCATGCGATCAGAAAATTATTAAAAGACATTCTATACACCTGGTCTTTCACGAAGGAACAAATTGCCATTCTCTCACTGGTAGCAATGCGGAAGAAAGACATCAATTCTATAACAAAAATATTGGGAGAATATCAGGATCGGTGTGTAGGCCTCGATCTTTTACATATGTATTCTAAGAAGCAGGAAGACGGATCAAGGCAAAGAATCTTATGGCGGAGACTGGAGAATAAATGGTGGAGCGAAAAGGAAAGCGCCCGAAAGGATATTCACAAAGTGCTTCATCAAGGATTTCTCTTACAACTTAAACATCTATAGAGTTTGCCAAAGTTTAACTATTAATGGATAGTCAAGCTAAATTTTATTGGGGAAAACGCCCCTTATTGTGGAAGCTTCTCCACACATGCCATACTCATTACTCAAATGAATCTTGAAAAATCTTATTTTCTTATAATACTTATTTCAAGGGAACATGAAGTAATCACAATAATAACGTGGGAATAGTCCCTTCTCTTCGATCCATTTCAGTTTAGGGATGCACTTATCGTGTGTCGGACTGTCATTTTGTAGTTCATTTTCGTCAAAACCAAACAAAGCAATAATGATACGCAAGGCAATTGCCACATTCATGTTATTAGTAACAATTACAACAGTATCACTTGCTGATCCTATAAAAGGTGAACGGAAAAAGGATAGACTTGAAAGAAAACAGAATAGAAAAAAGGTAGATGACAGAACTCAGCACGAAAAAATGAGAGATCGCAGGATACTACCATTCCTTGTTCTGACGGCAATTGCAATTTTTAAAAAATTAGATGATGCCCCATAAGTGCAGTTCTCTGTAACTGATTTAGACTATCTGCGGAATGACTTGTATTGGTTATCTTTGAAGTGTACAATACTTTATTTGGGGAAAAAATGAAAAACAAGGCAAATGACTAAAGTGGAATTACTTACCGAGCTGTGTCATAACACCTATATTATGCTTAAGCCCTCTACTCTAGAAGGTATTGGCATTTTTGCCATCCAGGATATTGATAAAGGATGCCGGGAGATGTTTAGTAAACCGGATTCACAGGACAAATGGATAACACTATCAAAAAATGAAGTGGCCACATTACCACATCATGCTAAACTGATGGTTGAGAACTATTGCTTGTACGATAACGATAATTATTTTGTTCCTGACTATGGATTTAAAAAAATAGATGTGTCACTTTTTTTAAATCATTCAGATATTCCCAATATCATATCCATAAATGAGGGTGAATATTTTGAAGCGATAAGAAATATCAAAGCAGGAGAAGAATTGTTGATCGATTACGGAGTGATTGTGGACGATTAGTAATCGGCCATTTCAAGTCGGTAAGATGAAATGGAATTCATACTTTGGATGTATCTTGGCAGTGCAACAAGTAAACAATGCTAAAATGAAATCTTTTTATGTCGCATTCTTCATTGTATTTGGGTTGGCATCTTGTGAGCCGTCAGCTAAACATGATGAGAGGAAGAATTTTAAAAACCTTTTCAATGGTCATGATCTTGCCGGTTGGCATGTTGATGTTCCTGAAATGGATAAAGACACATCGGCAAGAAATCCATTTATAGTCCGCGATAGTCTGCTGGTAAGTTTGGGTACTCCTAATGGACATCTTATCACTGATTCGGTTTATCAAAACTATAACCTGGAAGTTCAGTATCGTTTTGTTGGCGAACCAGGAAACTGTGGCGTGCTGGTTCATGCTTCAACGCCCCGCTCACTTTACGATATGTTTCCCAAATCGCTGGAAGTACAACTGATGCATGAAAATGCAGGCGACTTTTGGTGCATAGTGGAAGACATTACTGTTAATGAAATGGAAAAAAGACGCGGGCCAAAAGAAAAGTGGGGCATTACCGAAGGTAAAGAACGCAGGGTAATTAATCTTACCGATGGATCGGAAAAAGCACTGGGTGAGTGGAACACCCTGTTGATTGAATGCCGCGATAAGGCTATCAAAGTATGGTTGAATAATGACCTCGTCAACGATGGCTTTAACTGTACTGCGTCCAAAGGTCAGATTGCTGTGCAAGCCGAAGGTGCGGAAGTTGAGTTTCGTAAAATAGTTTTAACTCCGCTTTAGTAATGATTCAGCAAGCAATGCCCTGAGTTAATTTCCTTTTCTCATCTCAATCCTCTATTCTCATTTTTCTGTAGTATATGCCGTCAAAGGTTTCAATTTTTACAATGAAGATTCCCGGCTGTACATTCATCTCTATTTGAAAGATTGCTTCTTCTTTGCCAACATACGAAATAGGGATTTTCCTTCCTGTTACATCCCAAACTTCAATATTTTGTATTCCATCAACACCTGTAATATTAATTACGCCTTGTGATGGATTGGGATACAGAATAATATCAGCATGGGTTTCATCCTGAATATCAGTAGTGATACTCCACAACGATTTTAGGGTTGCGATTTCATTCGGTGCTAAGGCCTTTCCGTAGATCCTCACTTCATCCAAGCTTCCGCGCAAAAAGTAGTTGGTGATGGTCGCATCTTTTCTTCCAAACGTAAGTGCTTTCCCCGTAACGGCCATAAGCCCACTATTGGCCATAAAAGTATCCAGCACACCATCGGCATAAAGTTCCATGGTGTAACCAGAGAACACTACTGCAAAATGATAATAGCGATTTAACTGAAGTGGAAATGAACTATCCAGGTCTTTTGTTCCGGAAGTGGATTTAACTGTCCAGCGAAGTTTTTTATCGGGTGTCACGGATACTTTCCAGCGCTCTTCCCAACTACCATGTGAGAGTATAAAGGATTCCTGCGTGATCGCATCAAGCTTTACCCAAAAGGAAGCGGTTATCTGATCCTGAAAATTAAGGCTTGTTTTATTCTCTACAAAAATAATGTCGCTGCCCGAAGAAAATTTATAAGCTTTGTTAAATTCACCACGCGAGTCATCTGTCAGTTGTGCGCCTTGCAGAGTAGCATGATATTCATTGCCGCTATAATCCAGCACATCGCCATCAAGTGGATAATACGCTATAGGTTTTGTTGTACCCTCACTCCTCTTCTTGACTAAAACATTCACCTGCGAAGTGACTTTCAATCCTTCTTTATTTGTGACCATGCACGAAACGGGAAACAAACCTTCCTGCAGCGGAAGGCTCCATCGGAGCAAGGAATCTTTTTGACTGATCACGGATCCGCCAGGCAACGTCCATGTATACTGAAATAAATTACCAACATCAGGAGCAACCTTGCAAATTACCATCGCTGTGCTGCCAGAATAATACCAGGATGAATCGGTTTTAAATCCTGTTATCTCTGGTGGCCGGGGTATATTTTTTACGACTCTAAATATCAGACTATCCTGGACAGAAGAAGCTCCCGAAACAGCGTTAAGCTTCACGGTATAATATCCTTCGGCTTCAGGGACATTCCATGTGAAATTTGAATTCAAGGAAGATATTGACAACGTTCCATTGATGTACCAGTTGTAGGTTACAGCGCCTGTCGCATTCTCGATTGTACTATAGATAATCACGGGTTGCTTAAATTCGACCAGTGTATCTAATGCTGCAAGTGACTTGATCCTGAGATTTCCTTCAAATTTATAGCCGAAGTTATAGTCGATAATCTTATCACCGAATAATAATTTTCCTTGATTCTCTTCACGTAGTGCTCCTGAGGGAAGGTAAACTAACATCATAACCTCATTAGCAACAACATCAATAGTTGTATTTCCTGTAGCGTTTGTTTTGATGACAGTTTCGGATATAGCATTGTAGATGTCAAAGGATTGTGATCCCAAAAAAAGAGTTACCTGTCGCATTTCGGCATGTGGGTTGTAGACGAGAAAAGACGGAAAAGTTTGCTGTCCGAAGAAATCGGTTTTATTGATATCCAGCTTTAAAATCCCTTCAACATCGGTCGATTGGACAATAGCGCCAAGATAGCCAACATGCGATGAACCATAAATTCCAAGGTTTGTTTGTGCCCAGCCATTTACTTTAGCATCACCAGTTCCATATAATTTTTTGCCATCAAGGTTTTCCTTCAACGCTTCATAACCAATTAATGATTGTGGATCATGTTGGGCACTCCAGACATAATCATCTTGACTTAATTGCGGCAAGTATTGCGGATAATATAAACGACTTGCGTTTGCCAGGTTAAGAATCCACTTCGCAATATCGCGCGCAAAACGTTTGTCGTACTTAACCATCGGCACCAAAGCTGCAGCTTGTTGAAATCCATTCATCGCAAAAGCATAATCATGGCCTGCATTATTAGCCTCCCCGATCAGGCCAGAAACATCCGAACCATTCCATTTTCCAGCAATTACACCCCATCCCCTAAGTGAACCGCGGTCGAAACACCAGTTTACAATTTTCTCTATATTATAATGAGTACCTAATTCGGCATTCATCTTTGCCGCCACAAATGCACCGTATGGTAATTGAAGCTCATAAGAGGGATTAGAAGTGAGGTTAGATAAAAAATCCATTGACAGTTGGGCTCCTGTTAAATATTTTTTGTCACCTGTTTGAAGCCACGCATGGTACAGCAGCCAGGCAATCGTTCCTGCAGATTCAGGTTCTATAACACCCGTATTATTTGGTGTCATACTGGAGAGGCGCCATGCTCTGTAATTCATCTCCGGAATCTTCCACGGTGTTGTTGATCCACCCATTGCATAGACAGCACTCAACCATCGATCCGCTATGATTGTAAATTGTTCATCAAAATCTGGCACATTGGGATAGTGTGAATACAATTGAAAAAAAAATACATTGGGCATGAGATCATACCACCAGTCCGTACCACTGGTAGCCGAGTAACCATTCAAGTACACGTTCTGACCATTCGCTTTATTAAAAAAATCTTTGCTCTTAATAACCCAGTTCATGCCAGTCTGATTGGTTTTATCAACTCCCACCAGTGTTGCCCCTACCAAGGCTGGAATAATATTGATGGCCTCTGCCTGATTGCCGGTGCTTGAAGAACCTACATATGTGTCGAGTAGAATAGGTTGAAGCGCTGGGTAGTTAATTCCGGTGGTCTTTAGACGAATTAAAGGAAGGTGTTGACCGGTAGCACTCATTGAAAAAATGAGTTCATCATATTTTATGGCTACCAATTTCCAGTCTCTCATGATGTAGGGAGAAGGAAGATTTGGCATTATAGCAATGCGGGGAATAGTAATTTGCCCGCTCTGAGCAAAGGAAGTAAAACTTATGCCACAGATGCACAACCAAAGAATGAAACATACTTTTTGCATCGGTTTATTTTTCATCATCAGTTCTCATTCTTCTGTTTTCCAAAAAAATAAAAAAAAGGGACAGTGAGTTTTTCACTGTCCCTTTTATATTAATCAAGTCACTATAATTTTATCAGGAATGTTCCCGACCATTAAAAAATTACTTTCAAAATTTGTATTCACATTA
>JANOLM010000306.1:0-7946 GCA_031419815.1 Bacteroidia bacterium | reverse complement strand
TGAAAATCTCTATTCAAATACTGAAAGCATTGGAAATATTTTGGTTCCCCTTAATTTGAAAGACACCCTCACAACGGTAATATTTAAGTACGAGACAAAATTGGGTACGGTGATCAAAACAAAATCGGATACTTTAGTTGTTGTGTACCGAAGCGAGACGCGCGTTATCTCCCCCGATTGTGGCGCGTTTCTTTATCAAAAAGACCTTAACGTATCCGAAACTAATTTTACAAAGGTGCGAGTGACTACTCCTATTTTATTATCTACCGTTACAAAAAACCTTGAAATATTTCTTTAGCATAGTGTCCGTTTGCTGCTTTGCAATTTCTGCGTTCTCTCAAGAGGTGGAAGATGAGACAGTGCCCGTGGCAGTAAAAAAAATTGACACTGTTAAAGTTAATTATATGCCAACGGGAATTCGGGTGGGGGTAGATTTAATCAGTAGTATAAGAAGCCAGGTAGAAACAAAATTCAGTGGATGGGAAGTAAATGCTGACATTGATTTCTATCGGTATTATCTGGCAGTTGACTATGGCTATTGGGCCAAACAACTGGCGCTAAAAAACGGAAGTTTTGAAAATGAAGGAAACTACTTTCGGGTTGGAGCTGATGTAAACTTCTTATTGAAAGATCCGGATCGCAATATGGTTTTTTTAGGATATAGATATGGCCAAGCCAGTTTCGATCATAGCTCCAGTTATACGCTATCACAGGATTTAGTGAAATATTCGGACAAAGGTGTACGTGCTCATTGGATGGAACTTACGGGTGGCCTTCGTGTGAAAATCTGGAGGATGATCTGGATGGGCTATACTGCCCGGTTTAAGTTTGCCCCTCGCGCCAAGAACTATATCGAGCTGCAACCTTATGATATTCCCGGCTACGGAATTTTTGAAAAGAAAATTTATTGGGGTTTCAATTTTCAGGTATTTGTTAAAATACCCGTTAGAAAACAAGAGTAAACCTAAACCCACGACTCTATCAGATTTTTTTAAACAAAGAATCCACAAACTCCATTTTATTAAACACCTGGAGATCCTCCACTTTTTCGCCAACGCCAATATATTTTACAGGAATTTTAAATTCGTCTGATATACCAATCACCACACCGCCTTTGGCTGTGCCATCCAATTTGGTTATAGCCAAACAACTCACTTCTGTAGCTTTTGTAAACTCTCTGGCTTGCACAATCGCATTCTGGCCTGTGCTACCATCTAATACTAATAGGATGTCATGAGGGCCATCGGGTATTACTTTTTGAATCACCCGTTTTATTTTTGAAAGCTCTGCCATTAGGTTCACTTTGGTATGCAGTCTTCCGGCTGTATCGATGATTATAATGTCTACGCCTCTCTCCACGCCTTCTTTTACGGTTTCATAAGCAACAGCTGATGGATCGGCATTCATGCCCAAAGCTATGACCGGCACGCCTACGCGCTGGCCCCAAACTTTTAACTGTTCAACAGCTGCAGCACGGAACGTATCGGCTGCACCAAGCAAAACAGTTTTTCCTTTCTTTTTGAACTGGGCAGAAAGTTTTCCAATGGTAGTGGTCTTGCCTACTCCGTTAACTCCAACCACCATTAGCACATAAGGCTTTTTATCAGATGGCGTTTCAAAATCAGGAAGATCGTTCGATTGATTTTCGGAAAGTAAAGCAGCAACTTCTTCTTTCAGAATGCGGTCGAGTTCCGTTGTGCCTATATATTTATCCTTTGCCACCCTCGCCTCAATGCGTCTGATGATCTTTAGAGTTGTATCTACGCCAACATCCGATGATAGGAGTATCTCTTCCAGGTTGTCCAACACCTCTTCGTCAACAGTTGACTTGCCCACTAAAGCTTTGCCGAGCTTATTGAAAAAGCTCTCCTTGGTCTTTTGAAGGCCTTCATTGAGCGTTTCCTTTTTTTCTTTTGAAAACAGGTTGCCGAGAATGGACATGGACTTGGTTTTTGAAAGCGGAAATTGGGTAATAGTCAGGGAATAAAAAAAGTCCCACATGGGGACTCTGAGTTTTTTGAAGATTGGGTGGATTATTTCCTGGCCAAAGCTTCTTTCACCATTTCTGCAGGTATAATTTCTTCGCGAAAGGTGTAGGCACCCGTCTTCTCAGATCTTACGGCACGGATTACTTTGGCAAAACTTTTACCATCGGTTTTCTTAAGGGAAGCAACTACTTTCTTTGCCATGGTTATTTAATTTCTTTGTGTAACGTATATTTTTTCATTACCGGGTTGTACTTCTTAAGCTCAATACGCTCGGTTGTATTCTTGCGGTTTTTGGTAGTGATGTGACGGCTCATGCCAGGCAGACCGCTGTTTTTGTGCTCTGTGCACTCCAAAATCACCTGTATTCTATTTCCTTTCTTTGCCATTGCTGTTAGATATTATTCGGTGAATAAGCCTTTTGCCTTCGATTGTTTCAATACAGACGATATACCTCTTTTATTGATTGTTTTGATGGCTGTTGTGGATACTTTCAAAGTAATCCATTTCCCATCTTCAGGAACGAAAAAACGCTTTGTATGAAGATTGGGCAAGAACCTACGCTTGGTTTTATTGTTCGCATGCGACACGCTATTACCCGTCTGCGGCCTTTTTCCTGTGATTTGACAAACTCGTGCCATAAATTTTGATTTTTAGAGCCTTTTAAAAAGGGATTGCAAATATCGGAAAAACCCCATCAACTTTCCAAACCTGCTTTAAAGATAAATGCCTAGGACTAAAAGTAGGTTGTTTGATAAGTGATCAGTGAATTTAGGATGAGAAGTTCAAAATCTTTGGGCAAGCAATTTTGACAAAATGAATCTTGGCAACTAATAGATTATAAACTTCTGTGCAGTGCTTTTGCCGCCAATGGTAAACCGAGCGATATAAATTCCGGGTCCCAACCTTGGAAAATCAAATGAATAAACCTGATTGGCAGGGATAAAATAAGCTTCGGAAACCTTTTGCCCCAAAATCGAAAAGAACTGAACCAGAACATTTCGGTCTGGCTTTATGAAAAGATCATCTGCCCTGGGAAGTGGGTTTGGATAAAGTGAAATAACAGGATCAGGTGGCAACTCTTTGCCTCCATCATTCTTTAGGATGTAGACACCCCCTGTTGAATTACCTACAATAATGGTGGGTTTATCGGTGTTGAACAGGTTAACGGCAACAGGCTGAATCTTTCCACCCAGGTTTTTGGTGGTATAGGTTTTTAGAAGTGGATTATAAATAATATCCGTTGACCCTACCGGGGAAGGAATGTTGGCCCGTATGTCATCATAAATTGTAACTGTTCCGCGTTGGTCTCCAATAATTAAATCAGCCTGGCCATCTGCATCCAGATCAGCAATTGAGAGGGAAGGGTTTTGCCTGTTTGGGCTGGCACCTAAGCCAAGGTAACTTCCATTTTCTAGCGTGAAGTCAGAAGAGCCAGCAGGGCCATTATTTTTCCAGAATTCAATAGCGCCATTTGAGGTGCCTAGTAAAATATCTGGAAGGCCATCCATGTTAATGTCATGGATCAAAATATTTTCGGATCGCCCAACCTTAAAAGTGATGGGGTTGACAAATTCAAGTGAAAAGGATATGCCATCATTAGTTTGATTGGGTAGAAAGAAAAGTGATGTGCTTCCCTTTTTTAGATCTGTGGCTGTCATGACTAAGTCAACGCGGCCATCTGCATTCATATCTGCAAACTGAGGCTTTAGGTTAAAGGACAATAAGCGTGATAGGTCAGCAAAGTCTTTTGTGCGAAGCTTAAAGGCAGGAACCGAGGGCGTCCCAATATTTTCGTATTGGTAAACAGTGCCACTAAAATTTTGGCTGGTAAAGACGCCAATGAACATATCAAGGTCTCCATCGGCATCATAATCTGCGAAAGTTGGCACAGCATTATCGCCCACATCAATCATTTCGCCTTGCAAAAAGTTTGTCTTAGAGAAAGTGAAGGTTGGGTTTTGAGATGTGCCGGTGTTGATATAAAGCCATACAGAGTTTTGAAAATTAGTGTTCAAAAATGCTCTGGTGTAAATATTTGGTGAAGCCAGCAGATCAGCTTTGCCATCAAAATTAATATCTTCTAAAAAAGGGGCAGGAAAAATGTGCATTGCTATTGGAGTTGACGATGGAAAATTTACAGCACTCGTCATCAGGGCAACATCTTTGGTGCCTTTATTTTCGAGCAAGTAAACACGTGCGCATGTTTCTTCAGTAATAAGAAGCTCTCGATCGCCATCGTTATCCATATCAAAAGTTAACAACGCTTTCCCACCTGCATGCGCTGTGCGGCCACCACCCATTTGTGCACAAGTCTTGCCAAAGGCAAATTTGTCACACCCGCATTCCTCAAAGCCACCGAAGTTTTGTGTCACACGCTCCAGTTGCATGGAGTCGCAACGGCCAGTGCGTTCCATGCTTAAGTTTTTATGAAACTCTATGGAGGCGTTACCTACAAATTTTACATTAAGGATGTCCAAATCACCATCGCCATCTATATCGTCAATCGCGGGTATGTCGGTCTCATTCACTTTCAGGTTAATATTTCCACTGAAGCCTTTTGTCAAAAGAGGAAATCCGGGATGATAAGAACGCCATGAAAGATTTTCCCCAGGTTTAGTAGTGTTCACAAAAACAACAATGCCAAAGGGATCACTTGTAAATAAATCTTTTTTGCCATCGCAATTAAAGTCACGCAATAACATCCATTGACTTACCTCAACGGGAAAAAGGGCTTCATATTCAGGATGGTATTCCCATCGATTATTCTGGTTGAGGAAGGTAAATATTTTTGCGGCTCCGCGGTCATAAATGACCAAGTCTGGTTTTCTATCTCCATTCAAATCCAAGGTATTTGGCTGTGCTGAGTTAAGTCCGCCTGCCCACGGAAGTTCAAGAATTTTGCCATCTGCTTCTACAAGTATGCTTTGGTCGATTTGATACGTGAATTGTGCTGCCAGCGCCCCTGGGAGAAGAAAAACAGAAAGAAAGAATAATAATCGCAGCACAGCGGATAACTTTACAAGGCAATAACGGTCAACCGGATTGTTTATCAAAAGTATTTGACACAAAATGATTATCGAACAACTCTATCAAAAGTATTTAGAAGCCGGAAAAATTTCTATAGACACACGTCAGATCACCCCAGGCTCGGTATTTTTTGCACTTAAAGGCGATAAGTTCAACGCTAATGAATTCGCAGCCGAGGCATTAATCAAAGGTGCACGGTATGCAGTAGTAGATGACGAACGTTTTGTTAAAGAGGAACGATATATTCTGGTTGAAGATTCTCTTGTTGCCTTACAGAATTTAGCGAAGCATCATCGCAGTCAATTGAAAATACCAATCATTGGATTGACAGGGTCAAATGGCAAGACCACCACTAAGGAATTAGTGAATGCGGTGCTGAGTAAAAAATTTAAGACGTTTGCGACAAAAGGAAATCTAAATAATCACATTGGTGTGCCGCTAACTATTTTGTCCATTGATAAAAGTAGTGAGATAGCAGTGATTGAAATGGGCGCCAATCATCTTGGTGAGATAGCTTTACTTTCGTCCATTGCAAATCCCACGCATGGATTTATTACCAACATTGGCAAAGCACACATTGGTACATTTGGAGGATTTGAAAATATCATCCGTGGTAAATCTGAGTTGTATCAGCATCTGATATCGAACAATGGGATTGTCTTTATAAACTCACAAAACCCTATTCTTTCAAATATGGCAAAGCGATTTAAGGCAGCTCTTTTGTATCCGGCAGTTGGCGATTATTATTCGTGCGAACTTATAGAATCAGATCCGTTTGTGAAAATCAGAGCTGAGAATAATGAGATCGTGCAAACACAAATAATAGGGGCTTACAATTTTGAGAATATTGCTGCCGCTTTGTGTGTTGGGAAATATTTTGAAGTGAATGCTAAACTTGCTAATAAAGCCGTAGCCGAATATGTGCCAGGCAATATGCGTTCTCAGTTTTTGAAAAAAGAAAGTAACACAATTATATTGGATGCCTACAATGCAAATCCCAGTTCGATGCAAGCTGCAATTGATAATCTTGCAAGCATGAAGGCCTTAAAAAAAGTTGTGATCCTTGGCGATATGTTTGAATTAGAGGAAGAAGCAGAAAAGGAACATCGCAATCTTGGACGATTGTTAAAAGAAAAAAAATTCGACCGAGTGTATCTCTGCGGTAAACTTATGCGATCCGCAAAAGCAGAATTTTCAGATGCATTGCTTTTTGAAAGTAAAGATCTACTGATAGAAGAGTTAAAACGAAACCCATTAAAAGACTCTACTATTTTGGTGAAGGCATCAAGGGGAATTGGGTTGGAAACTGTAGTTGAAGTAATTTAGTACTGACAAAGATCAGTCATAAATATCTTTTCTGTTCCCTAAATCAATTACATCAACGAGTAAGATATTATCGAAGACCTCATAAATCACGCGATAGTCTCCAATTCTTATTCTGTAACCATCTCTACCTTTTAATTTCTTATACCCTTGCGGACGTGGATTTTCAGCAAGTTCCTGAATGGTTTGAAAAACTGGTCTCGCAATATTGTCAGAAAGCTTATCTAATTGCTTTTTAGCTCTTTTAGATAAATTGATAGAGTACTTAGCCATTTTTGACCTTCCGATTTTTCAGATAATCCCTAAAAAGGATACGGTGGCCGTCATCTTCTTTTTTCGCTTCGTCATAGAGTCGAACATCTTCTATGTCTTCAAGTTCCTCAATCATTTTTTGATAATCCTTTATCGGAAGAATGACGGCTACCTTCTTACCGTGATCATCCGTTACGAACTGGGTTTTCATAGATTTAATTTTCATAGATGAAATCTCATTTGCGGTCGCTACCTTAAGATCAAACCTCCCGCAGGAAGGGAGTTACAAAGATAATGGAATAGGATTGTATTTTAACTATATTGAAAGTGAAAGGCATCGGCACGGAAAGATAAAATTCATAAAAATAGTATGGCAGATTTTAATGCAATCCTAAAATTTCTCAAAGCCATTGCGAAGAATAACGACCGTGAATGGTTTGAGAAAAACAAGCCAACATATTTATTGGTGAAGGCAAATTTTGAGGATTTCCTCGAGGCCTTTCATGTCGAATTAGTAAAGTTTGATTACAGCCTGGGCGGATTGAACCCCAGAAAGATGGGCTTCCGTATCTATCGCGATGTTCGGTTCAGCAAAGACAAGCGGCCTTATAAAATAAACATGGGTGCCGGTTTTTCTGAAAATGGAAAAATGGAGCAGGAGCCAGGTTATTATATTCATATTGAGCCAGGCAACAAAAGTTTTTTAGCAGGCGGAATATATATGCCCGATGCACCTAACCTGGCGAAGATCCGTCAGGAGATTGATTATAACACAAAAGGATTTCTAAAAATCCTAAACGACAAGAAATTCAAAAAACTTTTTCCCAAGCTGGGTGATTTCGATAAACTAAAGAAAGCACCGAAAGGCTATCCAAAAGACCATCCTCACCTGGATATTCTCAGGCACAAAAGCTATGTCGTATCTCGTCTATTTACGGATGTGCAGGTCAAAGACAAAAAATTTATTAAAGCTGTTGCGGAATGCTGCAAGACAATGAAGCCGATGAATGATTTTTTGAAAGAAGCGCTTCGATGAGCTACTAGCCACGAGCCACTAGCTTTGGCTCGATCGCGAATTGGATCAAGATGGTTTTCTCAAAGCAGAGACTATGACACAACCTCATTTATCCAGTTAATACATCCATCTTCAAGAGACGATGCTAGGATAAGTGCCATAACTAGGGGACAAAGACAACTCGAAATCCTAGAACATCGAGGCCTCTCTCCGGTATGATGTTTGTACGAGAAGCCGAACGGCAGAACTGTGCATAGAAATTCCAACCACCACCCCGAAGCACACGGGTTATGCCCGTGGACAGACCCGTAGGGTTAGTTTGTGCTGACGATGGGTAAGCG
>JANOLM010000305.1:0-3417 GCA_031419815.1 Bacteroidia bacterium | reverse complement strand
TTTTAATCAAATCAAAAAGAAATCTTCCTATTTGTGCATCGGATTGGACACAGACCTACAGAAAATACCAAAGCACCTCTTGAAATCGCCTGACCCGGTTTTTGAATTCAACAAACAAATAATTGATGCCACGCATGAGTATTGTGTGGCCTATAAACCCAACATCGCTTTTTACGAAGCACTGGGTACGAAAGGGTGGGAGAGTTTGCAAAAAACAGTAGAATACATTCCTAAAAACATTTTTACAATTGCCGATGCCAAACGCGGAGATATAGGAAATACCTCAGCACTGTATGCAAAAGCTTTTTTTGAACAAATGGATTTTGACTCCATTACGGTTGCTCCTTATATGGGAGAAGATTCGGTAAAGCCATTCTTAGAGTTTAAAAATAAATGGGTGATCCTTCTTGCTCATACTTCGAATTCGGGTAGTGCGAATTTTCAATTGTTGGAATCAAAAGCAAGTGGCAGAAAGTTATATGAGGAAGTGATTCATCAATCGCAACAATGGGCAAGCCCCGATCAATTGATGTATGTAGTGGGTGCGACACGTGCAGATAAAATAGGGGAGATAAGAAAGTTAGCACCCGATTATTTTTTTCTTGTGCCGGGAATTGGCGCTCAGGGTGGCGACCTTGAAGCCGTTTCAAAAGTTGGAATGAATAAGGAGTGCGGTCTGTTGGTTAACTCAGCAAGAGCGATTATCTATGCTTCCTCTGATGAAGATTTTGCACAAGCTGCTAAACGAGAGGCAAAAAAAACTAAGGAGCAAATGGAATCATATTTAGAGATACTCTGACCTTAGATTGTTAATTTAGCAGTTGCCCTATGCACGAATCCTTTCTATACTACGTTTGGCAATTTCAATACTTTAACAAGAAGGATTTGAAAACCACAGCGGGAGAAAAGATTGAAATATTTAAGACTGGCATCCTAAATTCAGACTCAGGTCCGGATTTTTCGAATTCAAAAATCAAGATTGGGGATTTAGAGTGGGCAGGCACAGTTGAAATTCATACCAAAGCTTCTGCCTGGGAAGACCATCATCATGATGCAGATAACGCCTACGATAATGTGGTGCTTCATGTTGTATGGCAAAATGATAAGCCTGTCTTTCGGGCTGATCGCACGGTCATGCCAACACTGGAGCTTCAACAACTGGTTGATGAATCATTGATTGCAGAATATAAAAAACTGGTCAATAGCTCAGCCTCCATTCCCTGCGAGAAGTCATTTGCTGCCGTAGGCGAGTTGGTTAAATTTTCCATGTTAGACAAAGCTCTTATGCAACGGCTGGAAAACAAAGCTGCTCAAGTGATTCAGTTGTTGAATCACAACCAAAATGATTGGGAAGAAATCACCTATCAGTTGCTCGCCCGTAACTTTGGATTCAAAGTAAACTATGAGCCGTTCTTTCAATTGTCGCATGCTGTCCCTTATAAAATATTGTTAAAACATGGAGACAACCTTTCCCAAATGGAGTCTTTGTTATTTGGGCAGGCGGGCTTCCTAGATCATGCCCTCAATGATGCGTACATGAAACTCTTGCAGCGGGAGTATCAGTTGCTTGTAAAAAAGTATAGACTTGAAAATTTGCAACTCAACAAATCTGTTTGGAAATATCTGAGATTACGGCCGGCTAATTTCCCAACACTGCGCATTGCTCAATTCAGTGCCTTGTTTCATGAGCGTAAAAATTTATTTTCGCAGATTATTGAATCAGGGAATTTACAAGACTTGAAAAATCTTTTCACCGTAGCCCCCTCAGAATATTGGCATCATCACTACCGTTTTGGACATAAAACGGTGCGGTCACTTGCCGGCTTAGGCAATTCAAGTATGGATAATCTGGTAATCAATACTGTTGTTCCTCTATTGGTGGCGTATGGGAAACACAAAGATGAGCAGGTATTTATTGATAGGGCTGTTAGCTTTTTACAACAAACACAATCGGAAAGCAACAAGATTACAAAAGCCTGGGTTGAATTAGGTCTTGTAGCCATGTCTGCATTTGATTCACAAGGTTTGATAGAATTGAATAACAACTTTTGCCTGAAGCGAAAATGTTTGTCATGCGCCATTGGTTCTTCTATTCTTAAGCCAGTATGATGGCTGTAGTTTTACCAGTTATAATTAATTTTTTAGTCATTTTTTTGCTTTGCTTTTGGATGTGGAAAAAGCAAGATCTGCGATTAAGGCCTTATTTCTGGCCTGCTTTAGTCTTGAAAATTGGTGCGGGAATTACGTTGGGGTTACTTTATAAATATTATTATTCCGTTGGCGATACCTTTATTTTTTTTGAGGATGCAAATAAATTGACGGATCTGTTTTGGATCACCCCAGGCACTTACTTTAAGGTTTTATTAACAGGCGATGAATCAGACCTTGTAGGGAACGCACTTATAAATACGCAATCGCGTTCCTTATTTCTCGTAAAAATAGTAAGCCTTATAAATCTCTTTACCGGTAATAATTATTGGATTGCCTGTTCATATTTTTCGCTTGTATCGTTTTGGTCAGCGTTTTTGCTTTTCCAAAAAGTGGCAATAACTTTTCCTGGAAGTAAGCTTGCCGCAGCAATTGCATTTTTATTTTTTCCTTCAATTGTGTTTTGGAGTTCAGGTATTATTAAAGAGAGCCTGGCATTGGCAGGACTGTTTTTGCTTTCAAGAGTTTCCCTTACGCTGCTCACTAACTCAAAGCCATTTTGGTGGGAATGGATACTAGCGATTGTTTCGGCCATTGTTGTTTGGAATCTCAAGTATTATTGGATGGCCGTCTTTGTTCCCATTGCAATCACCACTCTCTTAATACACTTTATCACACAAGGCAAAGAGCTGAAAACGGGCATCAAGATTTTATTATGGATTATTGCTTTCCTGCTATTTTGCTTTGGGGTTACTCTTGTGCACCCAAATTTCTACTTGGAAAATTTTCTTCAGGTTCTGGTAGAAAATTACAACCAGTTCATCCGCATATCGCCCGAAGGGATCGTTATTTATTATCAATTGGAACCTTCGTGGTGGAGTGTTTTTCTAAATTCGCCCTTGGCTTTGGTGTCGGGGCTTTTCCGGCCTTTCATTTGGGAGGCTAACAATTTTTTACAAATGATAGTGGCGATTGAAAATCTGTTTATTTTCATTCTGTTCACAACCACCTTTATTCGATTCCGATCAATAGGTCAGTCCCCACATCGGCTCCTGATTTTCTCAGTTGTCGTTTATATCGTTATACTCTGCGTGTTTCTGGCGTTATCCACTCCCAACCTTGGCACGTTGACCCGGTATAAAGTAGGCTTTCAACCATTTCTGGTTTACATCTTGTGTATGGATAATTTTTTGCTTGACTGGATTAAGCTAAGATTCAAGCAGGCCTCCCTACACTGATTAGTCCTATTTTGAACCTTGAAGGGTTAAG
>JANOLM010000304.1:0-1690 GCA_031419815.1 Bacteroidia bacterium | reverse complement strand
GTGCAAACAAAAATGTTTCCTATTGATAGTGGTCATGTGGCTGGGGATATTGCACTTCCTGGATCAGTCCAGGCAGGTAATTATTGTCTGAGATCGTATACCAATTGGATGCGTAATTACCCTGAAGATATTTTTTATATCAAGCCTCTTCCTGTACTTGGAATTTACGACAATCTGGAGTTGGTAATTGAGAAGCCTGTTGACTCAATGCTAAGAAATCAAATTGAAATAAAGTCTGATAAGGAAAGCTATCACGTCCGCGATTCCATTTCAGTAAGTATTTTATTAAAAGATGAATATGATAATCCTATACAAGCAGGCCTCTCTGTTTCAGTAACCGATGCAGCCGAGGTAATTTCGTTGCCGCAGGAAACAATCATCGACAAATTCTCTAAAGTAGATGACGTAACTATTCCCGGTGTGAGCAAAGCGCAGATGTATCAGGTCGAACACGGCATCAGTATCGGGGGACAGTTTCGGAATAGGAAAGGTAAACCTGAACAAAAAATGAAAATTCAGATAATTCAGGGCGACTTTGAAGATATGACAACAGTGAATGCAGACGAGCAGGGAAATTTTTGGACGAGTGGATTTCAGTTCAACGATAGCCTAGAGTTTGCCTTCAGAGCAACAGATATAACTGGGAGATCTTACGGGAAGGTAACAATCCTTCCAAAAGAATTTCCTGTTGTACCTGATTCATTACCAATTTTGAATCTTCCAGTTAAAAAAATAGAATTTAAGAACAGACAAATCCAACGCTATGATGAAACGGGGAATATAAGAATGTTAAAGGAAGTAGTTATCAATGCCAGCAAGATCGAAGAAAAAAGACCGTTTACCCGATATGGCACGCCAGATAATTCAATCAACGGAGACTTATTGGAAAACGCCAACTATTCAAATTTGATGTATGTCATTCAAAGTCGAGTGCCAGGCCTTCGGCTTGTTTTAGTAAATGGAAGTTATGTTGTTAGCTTGGGCGGTTTTGCAAGCCATGGTGCTTCAGCTGAGGGAGAAGCTCCTGTATCAGGAGAACCCCTTCTGATAATTGACGGCCTTGCTTTCAATGGCTCGGAAGGAGTAGCGGATATGATTTCGCAACTTTCTATTTCTAATATATTACGCATCGATGTATTTAAGTTTGGAAGTGCCGCTGCTTTTGGAGCGCGTGGAGCAAATGGAGTAATTGCCATCTATACAAGAAATGGCACTACACCATCGAAACAAGTTAAAGGGTATGATAAATCTTTATTTCAGTTGGAAATTATTCAAGGATTTGCACGCCCCTTGAAATTCAAATCCCCCAATTACAATGGCGTATTAAAAACTAAAGCTGAGCCTGATTACCGCAGCACGATTTATTGGGCACCCTCTGTGAATACGAATCCTCAAACTGGTGAAGCAGTTGTGTCTTTCTACGCAGCTGATTTGGAAACAAAATATCGAGTAGTGGTAGAAGGAGTTACCTTATCTGGTGAGCCAATACACGCTGAATATTTCATCAAGATTTTGAAATGACGTCCAAGAGAATGACTCAAAAGCGAATGCTCTTCAACGATACCCCCAGTGTTTTTTCTGCTATCTGATTAAGACTGGCCTCGTCTCCTTCCATGTGCAAAGTAATATGACGATGAGTGAGCTTCTCACCTTTCTTTAATTCTTTGGCAGGCGAAGAACTTTCTAATTC